>NZ_JAXRUU010000026.1:0-41950 GCF_034497445.1 Halorubrum sp. AD140 | reverse complement strand
CGCATCGGCTCTTCGGGAAGTTGTGGTTTAGTTTCGTCGACTAGTATCGCGAACAACGCGAATACCGGAATAGCGGCCACCGCTCCGATTGCCACCGCCGGTCGCCATCCGTATCGTGCTCCGATCCACGCTGCGGCAGCGGGCGCGATCAGCCCACCCGCGGGCGCGCCGATCGTGTGAATCCCGATTGCAGTCCCGATATTGTCGTAGGTTCGTGAGAGGAGGGTGGTTGCAGTGCTGTAGTGAAGCCCAGCCACCGCCCCCAGTGCGATCACGGTGAATACGAAAACCACATACAGGGGAGAAAGCGAAACCAGTATACTCATTACACCCGTCCCACCGACTGCCACAAGAACGACACGCCGCTCACCGTACCGGTCTCCAAGAATTCCGCTTGGAAACTGTGCCAGCGCGTAGGACAACCACATTCCCGTCAATGCTACGCCTATCGCAGTGTTCGAGATCTCGAATGTGTTCGTTATTTGTGGAACGACAGGGCTCATCGCAAGCCGCGCAACCATCGTCGCGAAAAACGCGAGTGTACAAACTGTCAGAACGGTGTGTTTGTAATACCAGCGCATATCGGTGCTCTTTGTCCCTGCGATCTTCGCCGTTATCCGAGCCCGCAACGCAATCTCAGTGGACCGATCAGTGCGTTTTTAGACAACCGTTTATATCCCAACTGTGGTAGTGTTTTTACTTTTCTTACTCATCGTGCGGTAGAGTGTTCGTTGGTCCTGTGGTCATCTGCTCGTAATACTCTTTTGTCCGCTGCTTATCCTCCGTGGAGAGATCCACGAGCGGTTCGCGGACGGGACCCCCATAGAGGCCAGCGAGTTCCATTCCATGCTTCACGACAGGAACGTTGTTAGCGGCGCTCAGGCTATTTCCAGCGCCCGATTCCTCTCGAAGGTTCTCTAATGGTCTGAGTTGGTCACGAAGCTCGCGAGCGTGATCCCAGTTCTCTGCCTCTAGTGCATCCATCAGCTCGATGACTCGCTCGGGTATGAAATTCCCTATTCCGGTTGTGAACCCCTCCGCACCTTCGATCGCAAAGGAGGGTGCGTACCGCTCCGCGATACCGTTTGACCAGACAATATCTCCTTCAATTGTCGAGACCGCTTCAGCGAATCCCTTGATATCGTTGACCGCATATTTCACACCGACGACGTTCTCATATGTGGTGAGGTCTGCGAGCAGATCGTGGGTTACCTCCTGGCCTCGCTTGTACAGCACGACTCCCAAGTCGGTTGATTCGACGATTTCGCGATAGTACTCGATCAATCCGGCTTGATGTTGATATGTGTGAACCGGATGCATGATCATAATCGCGTCGGCTCCCTGCTCCTCGTAGGCCTTCGCGAGTGCAATGGCGGACTTGGTACTCCCACCTACACCACCTACGATGGTTGCCGTATCACCGACCGCCTCGACGATCGTTTCCACAACGCTGATCCGTTCTTGATCGGTCAACGAGTAGTATTCTCCGGTGTTTCCGCATGGGATTATCAGACGTCCACCCGCTTCGACCACGTGTTGAACGTTGTCGGCCAGTTTGTCGTGTTGGATCGTATCTCCTGTATCGTCGAACGGTGTTGGGTTCGTGAATGCTACGCCACGCAGGTCGGATTTAATTTGTTGATATTGCACGAGTAGTTGGCATGGAGTCGAGTATTATAAATATTCGGAACTGAGAGGGGCCGAACTTCCTCCCATACGTTCCCTTTAAGGGAACGAGGTCTTTTGTGTCGTGTGACAACATCGGAGCTAACTCTTCAATATGATGACTCCAGAAACTCCCATAAACCACCAGTTTACCCGCTAAGCAGCCAGAATTGGAAAGTATATTATGGTCATCGCGAGATGGCCATTACGACCGTACGAGTGTAATATCTATGTCCCCGAGTGGAGAACACGGATATTACAAGACTACGACTGTAATCCTTATCCTAGTCAAAGGAAGGAAATAGCGGACGATCGACACAATATGCTTTGATACTCTCCAGGTGTCTTCACAGTGAAATGATGTCTTACTCTGTGTCGTCATTGACAGAATGACACACGGATTCTCGTTAATGTTCTCCTATCGGGAACAGTTTTATATAGATCCTCTTCTTGGTGTGAGTTATGACCACAGATCACACCGGACGACGGATTCGGGGCGTACAGATCGCTGTCAGTATCATCGAATATCTCCAAACGAACGGGACAACGGGCACAACGGCCATCGCAACTGAGCTCGGATATTCGAAAAGCACCGTTCACAGCCACCTCCGAACCTTGGAGGACGAGCGAATCGTCGTCGGCGAGCAAGCCGGTTATCGCTTGAGTTTAAAATTCCTCGCGATCGCTCGAGACGTCTGTGATCAGGTCGGCAACTACGAAGTGATCAAAAGCGAGGTAGACGAACTGGCAGAGGAGACAGGGGAGATCGGACAGTTCGGCATTGAGGAGTTCGGACAGGTGTCGTATCTCCACAAGGCTTCGGGTGAGAAGGCAGTTAGGACAGCCTCGCGAGTTGGCACTCAACAGCCCATCCACTCAACTGCTCTCGGTAAGACGATCCTCGCACACCTTCCCGAAGAACGTCGAGAGGAGATATTTGACGAGATTGAGTTCGTGGCGCAGACAGAAAACACAATAACGGATCTCGAGCAGTTCCGAGAGGAGATCGAGCGGACCTCCGATAGAGGCTATGGGATCGACGACGAGGAAAATGTACTTGGATTACGCTGTATCGCTGCACCCGTGCGCAGCGGTCCCACCGTTCTTGGTGCAATAAGTGTCTCGGGGCCATCAAGCCGGATCACCGATAAACGCCTCCATGGAGATCTCGCCGAACTGGTTCAACGCGCCGCGAACGTGATCGAGCTTAACACGAAGTTCCATTGAACGGCCCCAATCTGGTTGTACACGCAAGCACCTGTCTATGAACCTGTCCGATTCAGCCGATCAGTGAAGTTACCGGCCCATCGAAATTCAACAGAACTGCCTGTGTGGTGTCTCCAAACAGCACCTTTCCGGTCGGAGACCGCCGTTCCCCCGTAATGAACACGTGGTCATATCCCCCCTCCTCAGCGTGCTCCAACAGATCGTTCGGGAGATTTCCGAACAGCGCCTCTGCGCTGTAGGTCATGTCCTCTGGAAGCAACTCCTCGCCGAGTTCTCGAGCGACTGCCGTTGCTTCTTCGGTCAACTCATCCACACTACTGACATCGGATAGGGAGCTCTCTGCTTTCCGCTGGACATCTCCTTCATACGCATCTTCGTCGACGATGCGGACCAAGACAAGCTCTGCTCCTGTTCCTTCGACGATTTCACCGGCGAGTTTGATCAGCTCACGTCCTCTCTCCGTCGGTTCGACGACCACTAATGCACGATCCATAATCGCATGTTATCACGGGAATACATACCTTTTTTGCTCATTTCGAGGGTCGGTGCTCAATGGATTAGTCCATACTTTTGCTGTGAACGGTCGACGTGGACATCCGAGTCGCAGGAACAGCGTGTTCATTACCACTTCAACCCCGTAGGAAAATAGTTTGTACGTTAATTATATATACCCCTAGAAATATTGTGGGTCTGCATGAGCTTGGATAACACCCAACGACGCAGATCGTTCATCAAGAAGACGGCACTCGGTGCGGGGACTCTCGGGATCACATCACTCGCGGGGTGTTCTGGAAACGGCGGCGATGGCGGCGATGGAGACGACGGCGACAACGGTAGCGACGGCGATGACGGTAGTGACGGCGATGATGGTAACGGCGACTCCGGACCCGGATCAGTCGAAATGACGATGGCGAGCTCCTATGAGCCAGACCACGTTTCGGTTCAGGCTGCAGAGCGTTTCAAGGAGATCGTGGAAGACGAAACGGATGGCGACTTCTCGATCGATATCGTCGCCGGCGGATCCTACGGTGGAGAGGGTGAGATTGCGGAACTGACCCGAGAGGGAGCGCTGGAGGCGCACGCGGACTCTCGGTGGCCGTTCACCCAGTATACTCCCGAGTACGAGTTCGTCAACATCCCGGTCGTTTTCGAGGACTTCGACCATCTTGTTCGAGTTACCGAAAGCGAGGAGTTCGAACCCGCCTTCGAACAGATGCGGTCTGAGGGGAACCAGCGAATGATCGGTCAGTGGATTGACCGTGGTCTGCGGCACTTCACCTCCAACGAGCCAGTACGGGAACCCGCCGACGTCGAGGATGTCGACCTCCGCCTTCCCCCGCTCGACAGATGGGTGGCAATCTGGGAGGAACTCGGCGCGAATCCGACCACGGTCGCGCTCGACGAACTGTACAGTGCTCTCCAAACGGGGACTGTTGCGGCGTCCGAGGGAGACATCCCACAGATCCATTCGTTCAACCTCGACGAGGTCCAAGATTACCTCAGTTACACCGGTCACCACGTTCAGGTTGCCGCCTTGTACATGAACGAAGACTTCTACCAGGACCTCGATGAGTCTTACCGAACGCTGGTTGATGAAGCCTCTCAAGAGGCGACTGAGGAGATCTCCCAGACCGTGCGCGATCAGATCTCTGAGATGGAGACCGAACTCGAAGAGGGTGGGATGGAACTGGTCGAAGACGTTGATCGTGAGGCGTTCCAAGAGGCGGCCCGCCCGGTGGTTGAAGAGATGTTCGAGGACTTCGCGGGGTCGCTTGACGAGTGGCAAGAGATATAATCCGGGCCTCCTATACGAGAAAATATGGAGGTAGAACAATCACTCGGATTGAAGCGAGAGACCGTCCTCGATCGGGTGCTGCTCACGATCGGAACCGGAATCTTTCTGCTGACCGTCGGACTCGTCACGCTACAGGTACTTGCTCGAACGGCTAACCTCCCCTGGCCAACGACGTGGACAGAGCCGCTTTCTCGATTGGCACTGGTCGTCGGGACGTACTTCGGCGCCGCAGTAGCAACCCGAAACAACGAACACATCAACATGGATATTCTCCTTCGAAAGCTTGAGGGACGGCATCCCAGGGTAAAACGAATTTTTGACGTTCTGGTGTACTGCACGGTAACAGTAACGCTAGCAATCGTGGTCTGGGGTCTCCTAATTGGCGCTCGGGGGGCTTGGGACAGCAACTGGGCCGATATCGACTCAGTGAGCTTTGGAATGGTGTACTTGGCCATCGCTATCGGACTCACTTGGATGCTTGGCTATGAACTACTCAAATTCAAGGAATCCCTCGTTGAGATCCGCTCCGGGGGTGACGCGAGACAATGATGAACACTGCTGATCTCGGTTTCGAAGTGACCGCGGTGAGAGCTCTCGTCGTGACACATCTAACCGGTGAAAGGGAAGCCTGGAGGGCTGACACGTGATTGAATCGCTGTTCATCCCTTTGCAGATCTCCGATCCGATGTTCCTCGCGGGGCTATTCCTTGGTCTCTTGCTAGTCCTGTACGGCATTGGGACACCGGTCGCTATCGCGATGCTCGCAACGAGTATTGTGATCATGGCTCTACCGGGTGGCATCGACTTCCAGTCTACGGTGATCAATAGCCGACTGTTCAACGGAATAAACAGCTTCGGGATGCTGGCGTTCCCGTTCTACGTACTGTTGGGACGGTTGATGAACACGAGCGGTCTCACCGAGGACCTGTTCGATTTCGCGGGAGCTCTCGTCAGCCAGTTCCGTGGTGGAATTGTCTACGTTAACATTCTAGCGAGTATAATATTCTCGGGCATGTCAGGGCTGGCGCTTGCGGACGCGTCCGGCCTTGGCCGGATTGAGTACGCTGTCATGCGCGATCACGGCTACGAGAAGGATATCTCGCTAGGGGTCACAGGAGCCTCGTCGATGATCGGCCCGATCATTCCACCGAGCGTCCCGGTCATTCTCTATGCAATCTTGGCGGAGCAGTCAATCGGTCAGTTGTTCCTTGGCGGCATCCTCCCGGGGCTGCTGATGGGGCTTCTACTGATGCTTTTCGTCTCTATCATCGTTTGGAAGCGCGGATACGAGCGTGGCGATCCGTTCTCTCTAAAGCGGGCCTATAATACGTTCAAACAGTCGATCCTCGCGATGTTCATACCCGTTCTGATCATCGGTGGGATTATTGGTGGGCTCTTCACTGCAACGGAGGCTGGCGCCATCGCTGTGGTTTACGTAACCGTGCTGTCGTTCGTCTTTGGTGATCTAAATCTGGGTGGCTTTCTCGAGGAGGCAACGAACAGTATGGTGGAGACGTTCTCTCTCACCTTTATTATCGCCTCGGCCACCGTTTACGGGCTCGTTGCTCTCCAGCTCCGTCTTCCGATGTTATTGACTGAGTGGATTACGAGCCTGTCGACAGACCCGACCACCGTGCTGTTCCTCCTCTGTGGAATGTTCCTCGTCATCGGTACGTTCATGAGTGCAACGGCGTCGATCACCATACTCACGCCGCTGCTGATACCTGTCGTCGAGGGGGTAGGGATTGACCCGGTTCACTTCGGCATCGTTATGATCTTTACCCTCATGATCGGGATTCTTACCCCTCCGTTTGGCGCTATCCTCTTCGTCCTAGAGAAGGTGACTGATGCGACGCTAGAGGAAGTCATGCGGGCTATCGTTCCCTACTATATCCCGATGCTCCTGTCGCTGCTCATCATCGTGCTCGTTCCGGACATCGTGACGTACATTCCGTATAATCTCATGGGGTAGTCTCCCGCTGCACTTCCTCTTCTGGAACGGTATTGTTAATATCTATCATTCGGATCGATAGAGCGGATGCACACCGTTGATCCCGATTCACTCGAGACGTTCGCACAGATCGCTATCGAGGAATGTGGTTCACCTGCTGAGACTGCAGCGATCGTGGCCCGTTCGCTCGTCTCCGCCGATCTCGTTGGTCACTCTTCACATGGGGTGGTGCGACTCCCTTACTACGCGAACCAGATCGATGAGGGATCTCTTGATCCGACCGCACTGCCTTCCGTTGAGGAGGCCGGACTCTTCCACCAGATCGATGGTGCCGGCGCGTTCGGTCAAGTGACCGGTCGACGTGCGGTCGAATTAGTAACCGAGACGGCGGCCGAATATGGCGTTGGGGTCGTCGGGATCAGCGACTCTGGACACCTGGGACGGATCGGCGAGTGGGCAGACTACGTCGCCGACGAAGGGTATCTCTTCGCTTCATGGGTCAACCTTCAGGGTGGTGCCCAGCGGATCGCACCACCCGGAACTGCTGACAGACGACTCGGAACCAACCCGATCACCTTTGCCGTGCCAAGCTTCGGGGTGCTTCCGTTCAATCTGCTATACGACGGTGCGACCAGTCAAGTGGCGCACGGGAAGATTATCGAACGAGACGGGTCCGGCGAGCGACTCCCAACTGACTGGACTATCACTGAGACGGGGGGGCCCGTCGAGTACGCGACCGATTTCGAGGATCACGTCGGCGCGCTCCTGCCCCTCGGGGGAAAAGCGACCGGTCACAAGGGATTCGGCCTCGCGACGATGACAGAGTTGTTCGCGGCCATCGTCGGTGGGGGTCCCGTTTCGACCGAGCCGGAGCAGTCCTGGGTCGGAAACGGCGCGGCCTTCGTTGCGATCGATCCCACTGTCTTCACCTCGCGCGAGGGAGTGAAAGATAGGATCTCGGCGCTGTCACAGTACCTCCGATCTGCTGAACCCATCGAAGCGGATGGAGAGGTCCTTTTGCCTGGAGAGCCCGAATACCGGATCGCGAGAGATCGACGCGAGGCCGGTATCCCGATCGAGGACGCCGTGATTGAGAACTTGCAGGCATTTGCAGACAACCTCGGCATCCGACAGGCCTTCCCCGAAACGCTCTAGTGAATCTTTCGTCCGATAGTAGCTCAGTAATCGAGTGACTTCCCATGTGGGTACTGCTGGTAAGTGTCTCTCACGAATCAGTTGTCGATCGGGAGGCACTGCTCGAGGCGGTGGCGGTTGATCAGCTCTGTGAGGCTGAGACTGACTCGGAAGAGCCACCTCCAAGATCGGATCTGCTTTGGAGTCTGGTTGACGCTCTCATCGCGTCGTGTCTGGTTCCGCTTTTTGAGAGATAGTGCGGTCTATGTCCGGTAGGACGCCGCGATTCCTGTGTGAGTCACACGCTCTTTCTTAGATGACCGCTAGTTTTATGTAATCTTGCGGATCGGGTTCGACATGCGAATCACAGACGTGCGTGGTTATGCACTCTCGTCCCCGATCGTCCCGCCACAGTCACGGTCGTTTTACGGAGGTCATCGGCGCCTTTTGAAACGGGACGTCGTACTTGTAACGGTCGAAACCGCTGATGGCGAGATCGGATTCGCACCCGCAGGCGCTAGCAGTTCTGCGATGCGCGAGTATTTCGAAGGCGATTCACAGACAACTTTCGCCGATCTCGTTGAGGCAGAGGTAGCCAACGTCCTTGAGGGGGAGACGCTAGAGGACGTCGAAGACGCCCACGAACTCATCGACGCCACAGGTCTCCCTGAGCGGGTCCGCCACGAAGCAACATCCGCTATCGATGTCGCGCTCTACGATCTACGTGGAAAGCGAGCCGGAGCGCCGATCTGTGAACTGCTGTGTGCGGAATACGACACGGAACCCGACGATACCCTCGCGATGTACGCGAGCGCCGGCATGTACATGGAACCGGAGGGATATGCGAAACAGGCCCAGATCGTCGACGATCTCGATTTCTTCGGCTACAAGTACCGCCCAGGGATCGGTCCCCAGGAGGACCGTCGAACTATAGAGCTTCTCGCCGAGACGGTTGATCAGACCGAAGTGATGATCGACGCCCACACTTGGTGGAAGCTTGACGACGATGTCTACAACGTATCGACCAGAGAAGATATTGTCACACACGCCGGCGAGCACGATGTCTTCTGGGTTGAGGAACCGGTCTCACCAGACGACTACGAGGGATACCTCAACTTGGCCGATCGCGGTGTCGCGCTCGCAGGCGGTGAGAGTGAACCGTCACCAACCGGCCTCGTCGAGCTCGCGGAGACGGGCGGTATCAAGTTCCTTCAGGGTGACGTTCGACACCACCGCGGGTACACTGGCTGTTCGAAGGCAATCACCTATTGTCTCGGTCGAGAGGTCGAGTTCGTTCCTCATAATTTCGGCACGTGGCTCGGACTGATCGCGAACGCACACTTAGTCGCGGCAGCTCCAGAGGTT
Source organism: Halorubrum sp. AD140 (assembly GCF_034497445.1). Classification (NCBI taxonomy): domain Archaea; kingdom Methanobacteriati; phylum Methanobacteriota; class Halobacteria; order Halobacteriales; family Haloferacaceae; genus Halorubrum; species Halorubrum sp. AD140. The sequence continues at coordinate 32,813 of NZ_JAXRUU010000026.1, read as the reverse complement.
CGACTGCTTGAGTATCCCATCTTTGAGAACGATCCGGCGCTCAACCACCCCGAAGACCCCGGAATGTATCCGTTCGATCTGGCGTTCGACATCATCCAGGAGACGATTGAAGTCAAGAACGGTACTCTAAGTGTTCCAGAGGGTCCGGGACTCGGGATAACCGTGAACCTTGACGTGATCGACGAGTATCCACCCACGGACGGCGCCTGGACAGAGTTCATTTACGACGAGTGAACTTTTCGACCGACCCTCGATCAGGTTCGATCTACCGGTCGGCTGCGACGCGCGCGAGTCCGCGGAGGTAGCCGGCAGTGAACCCTCGGCCACGATGACCCCAGTCGGTGTCATCACGTACCGTCGGGACATGATCCGGAATGACGATCCCCTCGAAGCCCGTATCGATGAGGGTCCGCATGACCTCGAGTTCGTCGTAGTTGCCACAGTCGACGAAGGTTTCGTTGAACGCCTCCGCAGTCCCGTCGACGTCACGAAAGTGAACGAACGTGATATCGCCGTTCTGACCGAATTCGCGGACTACATCGGTGACGTCGATCCCCATCTCTGAGAAACAACCCAAGCAGAGCTTCAATCCATGATTGTCACTTGGAACCGCCTTCATGGCCCGGCGGAAGCTCTCAACGTTACGAAACAGTCGTGGAATCCCACCGATCTCTTCGATGTTCGGTGGATCGATCGGGTGTAACGCGAGGGTGACGTCAGCCTTTTCCGCGACAGGGAGGATTTCCTCGAGAAAGCGCTCGTAGTTATCCCACAGCTCCGCTTCCGTATACTCCCGATCGAGAGCTGGATCGCTGGCATTTTCGACGTCCTCAAGGTCGAAGCTCGTCGCCTCCGCGCCGCCCCGAATTCGAACTGTCCCGGTCCGCATCGGTACTACCCCGCGAGGGTTCCACTGGTAGCCGAGGATCGGGATGTTTGCTTCACCCATATTCTGGAGAAGCTTCTTGATCGCGGCGACCTGCTTGTCGCGGCCCTCGCGGTCGAACTTGATGTCGCCGTAGCTGTTGTATCCGAGTGTATGGATACCGGCGAGATCGACGTCATGGGTCTCACATGCGTCTGAAAGTGAGCGGAGGTATTCGGCGGTAGGGACCTCTTCGGGCCCGAGCGGCAGTCGTCGATCGGTATCGGTTCGATCACTCTCGTCCACGAAAACATCGCCGCCGGTTCCACCGCCGGGCTCCGTGGGATTGATAAAAACATCTGTTACTCCTAGCTGTCGAATGTACTGGAGCCGTTCGTCCGAGAGTGTGTTCGTTCGAAACCCTACGCGTACTGGTGTGTCTCGGTCGCGCATACCATTCGTTCAGAGAGAAATCATATAGCGGTATCGATTCTGTGTTTAACGCAACCGTTCTCGGATCACGGCGAAGGAAACCGCACGTACATCTCATCGTGGCGTTAATGTGTGTTCCATCACAACATACCCCGTATGTACGAGGACTTTGCGAGAAAACTCGCCGCCACAATGTGGGGCGACTACGACGAGACCCCCGACCGAACCACTGACACGCCAGCTATCACACAGATTGATACCTTGGTAGTGGACGGGAACTTTCCGTGGTCGATCGTCACGCTCGAGACGGACACCGGTGTCCGCGGGATCGGCGAGGCGTACCCCGCGCCAGGCGTCCACGAGATCATCACTGATTACCTTCGACCGGTACTCGTCGGTGAGAACCCCCTTGACGTCGAACGCCTCTACCACCTCATGCGTGAGAGTCTTTCCGGACGTGGATCCCAGCAGGGAATCGCGACGATAGCGATAAGCGGCGTCGAACTCGCACTGTGGGACGTGACCGGAAAAATACTCAATCAGCCGGTGTACCAACTCCTCGGTGGAAAGATGCGCGAGGAGATCTGTGTTTATGCGGATTGTCACGGCGGCGAGTCGATGGTCGACGCGGCACTAGAGGGGCAATCGTCCGAGACCTACCAACCGGAGGCCTACGCCGTGGCCGCACGGGAGGCGGTCGAAGATGGGTACGACATGATAAAGTTCGATCTCGATGTCCCGTCCGGACGTGAAATTCAGACGAAGGCGAGACACCTCACCGCTCCCGAAATCGACCACAAGCGACGACTCGTGGAGGCGGTCGCCGAGGAGGTTGAAGATGAGGCGGAGTATGCTTTCGATCTTCACTGGAATTTTTCGCCGGAATCAGCTAAACGACTCTGTGAGGCCATCGAGGCCTACAATCCGATGTGGATCGAGGATCCACTCCCACCGGAGAACACGGAGGCGATGACCCGACTCGCGGAGGCCGTCGACGTGCCGATTCTGACGGGTGAAAACAGATATGGACGCCACGGATTTCGTGATCTCCTCGAGGCTGGAGCCGTTGATTTTGTTGCACCTGACGTTCCGAAGACCGGTGGAATCGCCGAAACAAAGAAGATCGCCGATTTGGCTGATTCATATTATTGTGCGTTGACCCCACACAACATCGGCAGTCCGGTCGCGACGCTGGCAGGCGTCCACGTAGGCGCTGCTGTCTCGAACTTCTTTGCACTAGAATTTCACGCTCGTGAGATCTCTTGGTGGGACGATCTACTCGTTCGCGAAGAGCCTCTCATCCAGGATGGTCGGATAGAGGTTCCAGACGGCCCAGGACTTGGGATCGAACTCGACTGGGACGTACTCGAGGAGCACCGAAAGGACTGAGACTCGTTCTAGCAACAACGCGGCCAATCTGGTGGCGAACGACACCAAAACGTTTTACAGATCCTGGGTTGACACTACATAGGTCCATGCGAAACGATCACGCAATCATCGACTGTCTCACGGCTCACGGCATCTCGACTGTCTTCGGGATTCCGGGAAAACAGACGCTACCATTGAACGAGGTGATAAGCGATCGCGACGACATACGATTCGTGATGGCGCGCCACGAGACAAACGTCTCTCATCAGGCGTGGGGATACGCGGAGACGAGCGGTGAGATGGCTGCCACGGTGGTTATCCCGGGTCCCGGCGACATGAACGCCATGAACGGACTGAAGAACGCTCTCAACGACTGTACCCCGCTCCTTCATATCGCAGTGGAAACTGAGCCAGAGGTTCGTGGAGGAGACGGAATCCACGAAACGCCGCCCAATACCTATGACAACGTCGTCAAGAAGAACATCACAGTAGAAACGCCTCAGAGCGTGGTGGCGGAGCTGAATCAGGCCATAATGATCGCCAGAACGCCTCCAAAAGGGCCTGTTCGCATCGGTATTCCCAAGAATTTCATTCCGATAACGACCGAACCGGCGGCCATTGGATCGGCCGACCCCGTGGACCCACCTCAGCCCCCCACGTCGGCGATACAGCGCGCAGCTGATCTACTTGCGACGGCCACGTCCCCGACGATAATCGCGGGTGGCGGCGTTCGGGCGTCGAACGCGAGCGAGATGCTTCAGTCACTCGCGGAGACGATCGGTGCTCCGGTTGCGACGACCTACAAAGGGAAGGCGACCATCCCCGAAGATCATCCGCTGTTCGCTGGGACGCTGTCCGGTGCGACAAGCCCGGAACTCCGACAGTGTCTCGAGTCAGCCGATGCGATTCTGGCAGTAGGGACCGACTTCGACGCAGTCTGGACCCAGCGCTGGTCGTATGACCTTCCGGCGGATCTGATCCACGTTACGCTCGACCCAGGAGATGTCGGCACCGGATACGATCCGCGTGTATCGATCGTTGCCGATGCCGACCCAACCCTCGAAGCGATCGAGGCAACACTGACCGATCGGATGAAGGGAGACGCTGCGGACGCTGGAGCGAAACGTGCACGTGCGGTCAGAACAGCGGAGGCTGACCGGATAGCTGAGCTCCGATCAAGTACTGAGGCAGCGATTCCGACCGTGTGCGCTCTCGATGCGCTGCGCGATGCGCTGCCTCGGGAGACAATCGTTACGGCTGACGCCGGTGGGTCGCGGGTTTGGACTGTCGTTGCCTTCCAAACGTACGACCCACGAGATTACGTCAATCCCGGATCGTGGGCATCGATGGGACTCGCAGTTCCGGCAGCTGTAGGGGCCGCGATCGCGAATCCGAATCGACCGGTCGCGGTTCTTATTGGTGAAGGAGGGTTGTTGATGTGTCTCGAAGAATTGCACACAATTGCCACGGAGTCGCTTGATGTGACGGTGTTCGTATTCAACAACGACGACTACGCGATCATCAGCGAGGAAGCCGAACGACGCTACGATCTCGGAGCGAAGGCGTACGGATGGCCTGAGTCGACCCTCGATTGTACCCAGATTGCGGAGGGAATGGGGTTGAACGTCGATCGGGCTGAGACTCCAACCGAGATCTACGAGGCCGCAGAGCAATCGATCGGAAGTGGGCCGACGCTCGTTGAGATCCCTACCGATCCCAACGAGCCACAGGCGGGGGAATTTATGACACGGTAAGGGATTTGTAGAACTCGAAACGCAGAGCCTCGGTTGTGGTGTGGAACCGTCTCTGACGCCGTATTCGCTCTTCAGCCGAAAACTGTATTCTTCGATATCAGGTGTTTAACCGCGATCACAGGGGATTTCCAGTCGTGGGACTGTAATCGATCGAACGTTGCGGGAGAACACCAGTACGTATTTGAGGTCTGTTAACTACCTACTCGATATGTCGCACCCACCGACAGTACTCGTCATGCACGAGGCACCGCACGACCGATCCGTCGAGGAGTTGTGGACGGCGATCGAATCCTACGATGGCGAAATTGCCCTTCGGAGGGCAGAGAGTTACATGGAGACGCGCAAGTACATCTCAGAGGCTGAGATCGTAATTACGCGGGCTCTAGATGACACCCTCCTCACGGAGGCAACCGAACTGAAGTGGGTTCAAGCGCTCAACGCAGGCGTGGATCACTACAACCTAACTCACATGCGGGACCGCGGTATCATGCTGACCAACGCCTCGGGAGTTCATGCGTTCCCGGCGGCCGAACAGGTGCTTGCATATATGCTCCTCTTTGAACGGAATCTCCTTCAGGGGATCCATCGACAGCGACGTCACGAGTGGCGTCACTTTGGTGGGGGTGAACTGAGCGGAACCACCGTTGGAATCATCGGGGTTGGTGAGATCGGAGGGGCGGTTGCGACCCGCGCTGCTGCGTTCGGCATGGACACCCTCGGTATGCGGAGAAATCCAGACCGGAGCCACGAGGCTATCGATAAGATGTTGGGTCCCGATCGACTTCACGAGCTACTCGCTCGGTCGAAGTACGTCGTTCTCACTTGTCCATTGACCGATGATACTCGCGGACTTCTCGGTGCCACTGAGTTCGAGTCGATGCGCTCAGATGCTGTCGTCGTCAACGTCGCACGCGGTGAGGTTATCGATCAGCAAGCACTGGCCGCCTCGCTTCAGAACGGGAAGATTGGCGGGGCCGCACTTGATGTCCAAACGCCCGAGCCGCTCCCGGAGGAGTCGCCGCTGTGGACGCTGTCGAACGTGGTGATCACGCCGCATATGGCTGGGTCCTCGCCGAAGTACCTAGATCGCTGTGCTGATATATTCCTATCGAACTACGAACACTACCTGCAAGGGGAGTACGATCAATTCGAGAATAGAGTGGTGTGATCAGCACCCGAGCCGAATCGATACCAATAATCGCACATCACTCTACACAATGTAGAGAACAGACCTGACGGCTCTCAAAGGTAGTGGAACCGAAATTTATCTATACGAGAACACAGATCATGCATTAGAGATGCCAACAACGTACGAGAATTACATTGACGGAGAGTGGCGCGACTCGACATCGGGAGAGACGTTCCAGGTTCGGAACCCGGCTGACACCGACGAGGTAGTCGCGCGGTTCCAGAAATCTCGACGGGTCGACGTTCTCGAGGCCATCGATGTTGCTTGTGACGCACAGGAGGACTGGGCAGAGACGCCCGCTCCAGAGCGCGGTGCCATTCTGAAACGCGCTGGTATAGCCCTCGATAGACGGCGAGACGAGGCGACAGAGACGCTGGTTCGCGAGGAAGGTAAGACCCAGAGTGAGGCTAGCGGTGAAGTCGGTCGTGCGATCGACATATTCCACTATTACGCAGAGAAAGCTCGTGACCTTGGCGGAATCGAAAAATCACCGAGTAACCGGAACGCAGAGCTCACCACGCGACGGGAACCCCTAGGGACGGTCGGAATCATTACTCCCTGGAACTACCCAATCGCGATTCCAGCATGGAAACTTGCACCGGCTCTCGTGACAGGGAATACGGTTGTTCACAAGCCAGCCTCAGAAGCACCAGGTGTCTCACGGATTCTCTTCGAGTGTCTCGAGGAGGCTGGCCTGCCCGACGGCGTGGGGAACATGGTGACCGGCTCCGGCAGCGAGGTGGGGGCTCCACTGTCCGATCATGGATCGATCGACGCCCTATCGTTCACTGGGAGTACGGCAGTCGGAACCGAAGTCGCACGGACATCCGCCACTGATCTGAAGCGCGTACAGTGTGAGATGGGCGGGAAAAACCCTACAATCGTGATGCCGAGTGCGGACATCAGCGAGGCTACCGAGATCGTCGGAGTCGGCGCGTTTGGAACTACTGGACAGTCATGTACCGCTTGCTCGCGAGCAATCGTTCACGAGGACGTCTACGAAGAGTTCCTCGACTCGATTATCAAATATACAACGAATCTGACTGTCGCTGGCGGGCTTGAAGATCCCGACATGGGTCCGCATGTCTCCGAGAGCGAACTGACGTCGACCTTGGAGTATGTCGAGATCGGTCGCAAAGAGGGCGCCACGCTTGAAACGGGCGGCAGCGAACTCACCGGTGAGAGTTACGCTGATGGACACTTTGTCGAGCCGACCGTCTTTTCGGGCGTGACGACTGACATGCGTCTGGCTCAAGAAGAGATCTTCGGGCCGGTGCTTTCCGTGATGTGCGTCGACAGTTTCGAGGAAGCAATCTCAGTCGCCAACAACGTTGACTACGGGCTCTCTGCGAGTATCACTACTCAAGACCTTTCTGAGGCTCATGAGTTTGTCGACACTATCGAGGCGGGCGTCGCCAAGGTGAACGAGAAGACAACTGGGCTCGAACTACATGTTCCGTTCGGAGGGTACAAAAACTCGTCAACGAACACCTACCGGGAGCAGGGTGACGCAGGCCTCGACTTCTTTACCTCGACGAAGACCGTCTACATGAATTACTAACTCAGATTGGTATTGTGGATCCGTCACAGCGAAACATCACCGACGGCTTGTATTTAATAAATAGGGAACAGAATACGGACACGATGCAGGTAGTCATTATTGGTGGGGCTGGAACAGTGGGGGCCACAACCGCTTACTCGCTCGCGGTAGAGTGCCCCAAACTCGACCTCACTCTTGTCGATATTGCAACCGACGTCAGAGAGGGACACAAAATAGATATCACCCATGCTCGGACAGTTGGTCACCTTCCACAATTCGGTGATCGAGAGGCGATCGGAACTGTCACAGGCTCTTCGTTCGGACGTGAAGCACTCAGCACTGCGGATGTCGTCATCGTAGCGGCCAGTGTTCCTCGTCCGTCTGGAGGTGCTAAACGAGGTGGTCGAAGTTTATTTCTGGAACGCAATCGAAAACTTGTAACCGATATCGCTGACTTGTTAGCGGCGCACAAACCGGTTCCAGTTGTTGTCGTTACAAACCCCGTTGATCGGATCACCTACCTGATGTGGCAAAAAACAGGGTGGAGTAGACGCTATTTCCTCGGCTATTCGCTTTCGGAAACAGCTCGAGCGGCAGACAAGATCTCAGACCTTCGTGGATCATCCGCATCCAGCGTTTATTGTCCGATTCTCGGAGAACATGGTGAGGACCTTGTCCCGCTCTTCTCTCGATTGAGGATCAACAACAAGCCGGTGAGGCTGTGATTGAGTACGTTCGGGACATTCCCTACGATATCATTAGTTTGCGGGGAGAGGCAGAGACGTCGCGTTGGGTAACCGGCCAAGGTGTTGCGCGTCTCACACAGGCGATCCTTGCGGATGGAGTCAAGGGGGATCCAATCGCTCTTTCGACGCCTCTTGACGGAGAATACGGTTTTACTGACGTCAGTCTCAGCGTCCCAGTTGAATTCGGCCGAGACGGGATCGATGATATCCTTGAGTGGGAACTCTCTGAGAGGGAATACAGCGGTTTTCTATCAGCGTACGAGTCAGTCAAAAGTGATCTTTGAAGAACTTACGGACGATTCTCTAGGTGGTGTTCAGATAGCCTGATTTCGTGCGAAAGCGAACGAGCTCAGTCACTCGTTAGCAGTTTCTACTTCGTCGTCGCTAAAATATCTGAAAACCATTAATTCTACTTTTAAACCTTATAGCTGACATATTCAGCGCTGTTCTGATCTCGATATCGCTCGTGTCTAAAACCCATATCGTGTTTGCGACAGGCTTGATGAAGTAGTGCCGCCATCAACGAGAATACGCTTCACATTTTGTGTTAATCTCCAAAAAATATATATTTATCTTCGATTTTATCCGCTCAATCTGCATATAGTACTTTGTTTGAATTGGGATCGATAGAAGTATCCCGCCAATAGTGGTCCCTACTGGGACGAATCACGGTTTCATCGACCGCGACGTGAGTAGGATTAGCCCCGTCTGTCGACTGTAGCTCGTCCTTCTGTACCACCGATGGACGGTGGTTCAATGACGATCGGCATTCATACTCTCAAGAACTAAGACTGTATTTGAAAGTGATAATATTGTCAAATAGAGTCGGATATCGAGTTTCATCGCTGGCTCGGGTGTCACCTCTCGCTCGAGAAAATCTAACTCGATACAACTGCTATCGCCGCTGAGGCAGTCGAGACTGAGCATAGGCTACTCGATCTTTTCACCGCCGGATCCTTCGACCGTATCTCAACACTGCCGACCGGGGCTGTGTCGCGATTAGTCGCGAAACACTCCGTGAGTAAGCGGGCGCGACGGGACTTGAGTCCCGTAATTATCTCGAAGTAATTGACTTGAATTTGTGTGACACTCATTGTTGTATAATCCGTCATCGGCGATCGGCTTTCTCGCGCTCCGAAGCGCGGCCGTAGTGCTTGTCGAGAACGTCCTCGCTCGCGTTGAGCTGATCCGAGACGACCCCCCGAGGAACGCCGTCGTTCCGGTACTTCGTCACCCGCGCCTTCCGAGCGTCGTGCGGTGACCGAGCGGACGGACAGCCGCTCACGTGCCGGAACGTCGCGAACTTACACGAGTCCGGATCCTCGTCGTGCGGGCACTCCTTCCCGACGAAACACGGGCGCGTCCACCGGTAGAACGCCTTCCGAATGGTATCAGCCGCGATCCGACCCGCGTCGGTCGACACGAGCGGGTTCCGGCCGTAGTCGTCGACGACCTCTGTCCGCGGACCGTCGATGTAGTCCTGGAGGATCTGGGCGACTCGCCGGCTGATACGATTGACGCGCTCGCTCGCGGCGTCGTTCTTGAGCGGCGTCCCGGTCTCGGGGCGATGGACGAACCCGATCGAGGGCTTGTTTCCCTCCAGCTCGAGATCTTGGCGATCCAGCGATCGAACGGCACCCAAGCGGGCGCCGGTGTGCCAGATCAACGCCCACACCACGTGGTCGCGGCTCGCGTACTCGTACCGCGAGAGGTACTCGACGATGTCGGCCGCACGCTCCGGTCGGAGGTACGAGTCGCTCACCTCGTCGTCGCGAGTGAGCTTCACGAGCGGCATCTTCTCGTACAGGTCCGACGGGACCGCTTCGATCTCTCCACAGAACCGGAGGAACGACCGCAACGTCGAGAGGTTCGAGTGAAGCGTCTTCTTCGCGAGCTCGTCGACCTTTCCCTTGCTGTACCCTCCCTCGCGCCGCCAGATACGGTACTCGTAGAGGTGCCGACCGGTGAGCTCGTTCAGGTTGTCGATCGCACCCTCTTGGCGGCAACACTCGACGAACGGGCGAAGCTCGCTCCGGTGAGTCGTTCGGGTCCACTCGGCGCTGTCTTCCTTCATCCGGTCGAGGTGCATCTCCACGGCACGCTCGGGAGGGATCGGTTCCAGATCGTCACCCATCGGTGGTCTCCGCATCGTCCGCCTCGTCGCTCCCTTCCTCGGTCTCGTCGTCGTACATCGCGAGCTGCTCCGCGATTCGGCTTGCGTGGGCGTTGTCGTCGTCGCTCATGAGGATCTCTCCTCCTCGTCGAGATCGCGGTCGTAGGGGCCGATCGGAGTCACGAGCCGCACCTGGTCACGCGCGAGGAGTGTGTCCGCCTTCTTGTCGTGCAGCTCGTGAAACACGCCGTCGGCGGTGTCGCTTCGCGCGCAGTACTGGCACCAAAAGTGGTGGTTCGTGGGTTCCCACGAGCGGTGCCCGTTCGGACACACGAACCGCCACCTGTCCTGCCGGTCTTCGATCCGCACAACTTCTTTCGGGACCATCGTCTCACACCGACGAATGGTTGTATTAAAGTCCGAATCCAGATACGGGGACTGAAAGTGAAAGTGGTCTCGGCACCGTTTAGCGGTTTGTGTTGTGGTTGGCGATTCTCCTCGGCTGTCGGGGGCTTTTAGACCCCCAGCGTCGTGCGAATACATGGCTTTCGTACCTCAGATACGGAAGCCCACGCGGACCCGCTGTCTCCAGCAGCGGGGTCCGCTTTTGCGAACGACGAGACCCATCGAGGAGCGACGGGTCCGCGGGAAAGCTTCCGTTGGCTACCTCCAAACACCGACCCTACTTATATTTAGTACATTGTTTGTGTTCCTATGGGAATGTATTCATGTTATCCCACGAATCAAGCCGGCACACCTAACACTACTGTATCGGTAGCGTCGAAGCATGCATCGGCCGAGGGTCTCGTGGATGACGCAAGGGGATGATAGAATCCTCGAAACCCTCGAATCCAGTGGGATTGTTCTCTCTCCCGCGGTTCTCGCGTACAATACCGATTACACCCGCAACTACGTGAACAAGCGTCTTCGGAAGCTCCGAAACAACGACCTCGTTGAGCGCGTCGATTCGGGATACTACCAGATCACCGACCGCGGTCGAGCGTATCTCGTCGGGGAGCTCGACGCCGACGATCTTGAAATAGAGTGATCCGATACGGTTGAACTCCTTAGCTAGTGATAGGTTTCACTAGTCATGCTGAATACACAGCGCGTATCTTGCACGAAACTTCGGCCAGCTCGGATCGGTTTATACAGGGGATGCGTAGGCTGATCACCACAGATTTGACAGTATAATAACGCCCCTCTAATATATTTCACATAATGATACGCCATTACTATTTAGTGTCTCCGAGGAGTGGCTACTGGCAGCGAAAATGACATTGAAAAATTATGAAAGCGGTGAAGAGGTCAGTGAGAATTGGGACACGGTGTTCAAATCGCTCTCGGCTGAGCCACGCCGTCAGCTCATTGTCTCTCTGTTGGACGCCGGAGCGGATCAATCGGTTCCGTTACCCGAAAGCGCCGCGATGCCGAACCTTCCATTGGATCCTGAAGAGCTACGTGTAGAACTCTATCATATCCATCTGCCGATGTTAGCGGAGAACGATTTCATTACGTGGGAGACGGACCCGTTAGTCGCCTCTCGTGGCCCGCGGTTCGATGAACTAGCGGTGGTTTTCGAGGCACTCCACTCGGACGCAGCCAACATTCCTGATTCATTAGTCATCGGCTGCCAGAGACTTGAGCAGGAGCGGCAGGGAAGCGCAGCTCGCACGTAGGTAGTGTTCACGTTACGTTCGCTGTCTCGTGTGATCACTAGCATATCTATCTAACGGATATTTCGTCGATGACGGGATGAAACGAACGAAGATCGTCTGCTGAATACACCCTCTGTATCTTGCACGTCGTTGCTATCATATTCTGTGGCGTTCAACAGTGCCGATGATACTGACCGACACTACTCCACGCCGAGCTCGCGCACGGCGTCGGGCTCGCGGTCGCGGCCGGCGGCGCCGTCGCACAAGACGCCTCGGGCGAGCTGCTCAACGAGACCGCCGACGTCCGGTCGAGCCTCGGCGAGGACGAGGTTCGCTTCGAGCCCTATGACGCCGATCAGCTGCGCAACATCCTCGCACGGCGTGCCGTCGGTGCCCTTCGGGACACGTATTTCGAGGACGATATCGAGGACTATCAGCATCTCCGAAGCGAGATTCTGAGCGACGACACGATCCCGCTTGCCGTGGCGTTAGGCGCACAGGATACGGGAGACGCTCGTGAGGCGATCCGTCTGCTGTTCCGTGCGACCCGGTTTGCCGACGATAGGGGCGAGACCACCCTCACAGAGGGGCATGTGCGCGAAGCACGTGACTTCCTCGAGACAAAGGCCATCGAGTCGGGGATCCAGACACTACCGAATCAACGAATGCTCGCACTCATGGCGGTTACGTATCACGGAATATACGGAGAGACGCCCGTGACGACGACGCCAATCTACACCCAGTACAAGACCTTCTGTGAGTACGTGGATGTGATCATCCTCTCGAACCGGCGGTTCCGTGACCGGCTCAACGATCTCGCGGATACGAACGTGCTCAATAAGCGGCAGGGTCGGGGTCGTGGAGATGAAAATCAGTATTCGCTGGCGGTCGATCTTGATACGGCGCTCGAAAACCTCCCGAAGGAATCGGAGCGTCTTGGGGATGTCGCAACGGTTCTCCGAGAACAGGGTTGTGTTGCGGGTAACTGACCCCCAAGCGCCACCTCAACAAGGCTGATCAAGTACCGAGACAGACTGCTACTCTAACGAGACAGCTTTTTGCTAATACCGAGGAGATCTATATTGAATGGTGGAGCCGATCTTAAAATGGGCGGGTGGGAAGCGCCAGCTTCTCTCAGAAATCACGGCGCTGTTTCCGACCACATATGAGGCGTATCACGAACCGTTCGTAGGAGGTGGTGCTGTCTTTTTTGATCAGGACCCTGATAATGGAACGATCAACGATCTGAACACGCGGTTAACTACTTTTTATGAGATCGTTCGAGACCAACCAGACGCCCTTATTGCCGAGAACAAGACGCACGAGCATACGGAAGAATACTACTATAACGCTCGCTCGGAGTTCAATGCGCTCCTTACACAGTCAACTCCAACACAGGACGAGCGAGTCCGCGAGGCGAGCTTACTTTTATATTTAAATCGGACATGTTTCAATGGATTGTATCGGGAGAACAGTAATGGCGAATTCAACGTCTCTTTCGGACGGTATTCGAATCCGGATTGGATACAAGAGCAGCGAATTCGGAAGGCATCACGCGTTCTCCAAGACACGGCAGTGTTCAATACGGATTTCAGCTACGTCGTCGATGAGGCTTCTAGTGGCGATCTTGTGTATTTTGATCCGCCGTACGAACCGGTGTCGAAAACCGCGGATTTCAATTCATATCAGGCGGGCGGATTTGACCGAGAGGACCAACGCCGACTTCGTGATGTCGTGATAGAACTCACGGAAATGGATGTTTCTATGATTCTCTCTAATTCGCCGCCGGTCACGGAATTATATGAAGGCCACGATGCGTTCTCGATCAGATACGTAGACGCCACTCGTGCGATAAATAGCGATGCCAGTAGTCGGGGGGAGGTCTCGGAAGTGCTCATTACGAACGTTCCAGGAGGTGAGCAACGGCGAAAGACTCTTTCCGACTTTACTGAATGAGTCGTTGAAGATCGCTTAACATAGCGTCGAAGAGAGAACGTATTGTTGCTCGGATCCTCGACCGCTTGTAGTGATCTCGGGGAGGCGGAAAAGCCACTGTCCAACGGTCCGGGCGCGTCGACGAGTGGTTGAATCCGAGAGATCTGTTTCGGCAGCGAGGATCTCCGTAATCTCACGCCGGGAGAGCGCACCGTCTACTTCTAGCTGAGCGTACACACGAGAGATGATCTCGACATCACGGATCTGCTGTGTGAGAAGGTTATCCGCGGATTCTCGATTACCACGATCGAGATACGTGAGGTATTCCTCACCGAGTCGAGTGAGTCCCCAACGACGGATGGTGTAGTTGTCGACTTTGACTTCCTGTTCTTTGTGGAGAAACTGGAGAAGCCACGCGGCGATGCAGTAATAATCCGCTTGCCTCGGATCGAACGTGCCCGTATCCGTCTGTTTTTGGACGTAGTCTGCGATATCGGGTTTAGTGTCGGAACCCACACCAACCGCCTGGATGACAGTGCGTATCACGTCAAAGTTGTCGGCCTGTGGTACCTCTAGCGACGGGATCGTGTCGGTGCGCTCCGGCTTCTCGAACGCACTCCAGAACGTGGGATCGAGTTCGTATGATTCGTTGTCTGTAACGACGCCGATACTGCTCTCGATCATAATGTCTGTGAGCCGGTCACCGTCGATCAATCGGATGAAATCTTGGTTTGCGCTCGTCTCGGCTCCAGACGTGAACGAGGACGTCGTTATCACAGTTCCAATGTGATACTGTTGCTCTGAGAGAGCACCCTTAAATCCGCGTAGCGTGCGAGCACCGACGGTGTTACCACTAGCATATTGTTTTGCTTGTACGCCGAGCCGCGCGTGGAACAGTTCTCGATCAATGACAGCGTGAATATCGATTCCACGATCACCACGGAACGGCGTTAATTCGAGTTCACGAGTCGGCTCTGCACGCTCAATCACCATTTTACAGAGCTGTTCAAACTGCTCATGGTCGATCTGTAACCCTTTATCAAGCAGTTCATCTTTCGCCGTCGATGTTTTCATTCAAGATCGAAGTTTTCACGGCTAAATAAAAATCCTCTCGCCAGAGCAACCAGTACGTTACAACAACTGGATCAGTCCTGTGTTGAGAAGTCCAGTTCCGAATACTCGTACGTGTAGCACTTGATCCCCTTCTCCTCACAGTGCTTCACAAGCTCTCCCGGCGATACGTCCTCCGCCTCGAAATCACCCAAGAATGCGACTGACACGTTGTCATCGCCACGCTCCTCAGAGCCTTCCACCACGACGGCCGTGTTCGGATCGCTATGGCTGGTCTTGATTACCTGGTCACCCGGCACATATGGGTTCTCCGCGAACGCGAGATTCTCGTGTTTGTACGTCCAGAGCTTGATGTCTTGGTCGTCACAGTACGACGCGAGGATCGCGGGGTGGTAGTCACGCCACGCACCCGGTCCCTCGTTGAGCGAACTCGGGAATGCGACCCGCACCGCTTCCCCGTCCATTTCGTGTCCGAACGCCCCGGTGTTCTGCTCCGGCGGCAGCACCTCGACGACGATTCCCGCCGACGGCTCCGCGTCGCCGGCCTTCACCACTCGATCTCCTGGCGAGAACGGGTTCTCTGGCTTCTGGTTCATGTGAGCGGTGTTAGGCCCGAGGTCGAGCAACTCGTTCATCGGCCGAGCCGCGAGGTGGTCGAGTTTTTCCGGAGAGTCCCCGGAGAAGGCCGCCTCCGTTTCGACCTTCGACCTTAGCGTCTCGAGGCGCTCCCACCCGAGTAGCATCAGACTGTCCTCGTTGTCCCGGTGCCAGACCATCACCACGATGTCGTCATCGGGGTCCCGTTCGACGAGGGACTCGGGAAGAAACGCGGAGACGTCCCGTGAGGACTTCACGTCGACGGTGTATCCGAACACCTCGAAATCGTGTCCGGAGAAGCTCTCGGGGTTACACCGCCGGATCGCCTCCTCGTTTTCCCACTCCCACATCTCGACGGGGAGGTACTCGCGACAGAACTGCTCGAACGCGAGCTCGCCGAGGTTGCCGATCCGCTTGACATCCAGGTCGTCGGCTCCCTGAATGACCGCCTGGTGGTGAGCGCGTTCGTGGTCGATCTCGTCCGGGGTGAACCGATACATTACCTGTGTATCAGACACCGTATAGAAATATCTTCAGAATGAAATATCATATCAAAGAACTGGGAGAACGAAACGGTGTTTGGATCCCGGCTTCCGACGACTACGTCTGATTCGTTGTGTGATTCTTTCCAGACCTACGCCGCATTGAGGTAGTCATCGGGAGGATACCCGGCCTTCGAGACGAGCTTTCGTGCGTCCTTCCGGACGACTTGGTTCGCTGGGCGTTCTTCGTGTGTCCGGATGTGCTCCTTGATCGAGGCTGCCACCTCGTCCATCAGATCTGGCCCCGCAATATCGAGCACGCTATCGAGCGTTTTCCGATAGCCGGTCTCCGATGCCGGGAAGCCCTGACGGGAGCCGAGCACCTCGTCGTTTACCGACGCGATCTCGTACAGATGGCCGTTACGGCGGAGCTCCGCGTCTCGTTCCATTACTGGCCGATAGAACGGAACCGGGTATATAATCGGGGATCGCCAACCTGGAGCCGATCCCGATCGCCTTGAGCAGCAATCCGAGGATTGCCAATTCGCCCATTTGCCGGATTTCCTTTAGCCAGGATCCCCGGGTGGCTCATCTGCTCCGTCTCGCGATCGCTTTTGCCCCGGAACCCACAGTTGCCATCGACGCTAATCCGCGGTTCGGTTATCGCGGGATTCTGGAAATAGTCTGCGAATCGCTCACGACGACGGTCGTCTTTTGTGGAGTTCTCCCGAACCAGACCGACCCGGCACGAACAAGCCACCAATCACCCAAAGGACTTTATCCCAACTCCGTCACGTGTATTTCACGAACCGCACGAAGGCGACGACCCCCGTCACGTTGCGTGACGAACTCGAAACCGTCACTGGGGGTTCGCCTTATATACACCCGGCCGCCGTCCTGTCAATTTGCCCCGTCAGGAAATGTGACGGGCGCGACGGGATTTGAACCCGCGGCATCTTGGTCCGGAACCAAGTGCTCTGTCCGCTGAGCTACGCGCCCTCACGACCGCGTACCCGCGGCGAGCGTTTAACGCTTCTGACTCGGATCCTCGGGATCGCACGACCGCGTCCGCTCCGGATCGACGCCGCCCTTGCGCGCGCCGTCAGTCGGTCTGCCGACTCCCCCTCCGCTCGGCCTCCCCTCCGTCGGCGTCGACCCCGCGGACCGCACGGCCGATCCACAGCAGCTCTGGACGGCGCTCGACGGCGGCCACCCAGGCGACGAGCGCCGGCGGCAACACCACCAGCGAGGCGAGGTACGCGAGCGAGATGCTCACCGCGGTCAGCAGCCCGAACTGCCCGAGGATGGGGGTGATCGCGAGCACGAGCACGCCGGTGCCGAAGGCGGTGGTCGCCATCGTTCCCGTGAGCGCGCCGCCGGTGCCGCGCAGGGTGGTGACCACTGCCGCGTCGACGTCGTCGGTGGCGGCGTACTCGTCGTGGAACCGGTGGGCGACGTGGACCGTGTAGTCGACGCCGAGCCCGATAGTGATCGCGAGGATCGTCGCGGTGAGCGCGTTGAAGGGGATTCCAGCGAGCCGCATCGCCGTCGTGAGCGTCGCGACGGTGACGGCCACGGGGAGGAGCGTGACGAGCCCCAGCGTCGGGCTGTCGAGGAAGAGCCAGAACAGGACGACGAGAAACAGCGCTGACAGCCCCAACGCGGCCGCCAGCGAGACGATCGCCGAGTCGAAGATCGTCTCGGCGACCGCCTGGAAGACGACGATCTGTCCGGTCGCCGTGGCGTCGCCGCGGTAGCGGTCGGCCACGTCGCGGGCGTCTGCGGTGACCGCAGCGTCCGATGCGTCGGACTCGACGTCGTACACGACCCGCGTCGAGCGGTCGTCGTCCGCGAGGTACTCGCCGGTGAACCCCTCGTACTCCGAGTCGCGCAGCTCGCCGTAGATCCGTTCGAGATTCCGGTTCGGGGGGCCGTCGTCGAGCGACGAGTCCGCGACGAGCCCCGCGAACTCGGTGTCCTCCTCGGCGTAGCCGTCGATCGCGTCGTCGACGCCGGTGGCGCTGGCGCGGCCGTCCGTCTCGATGAACGTCTCCGGCGGGTCGCGCTCGGCCCGCGAGAGGCTCCGGAGGGCGGCGTCGCTCGTCATCCGTCGCTCGACGTAGATCGTCACGGTGTCGTCCTCCGAGGTCGCGAAGTTCTCAGAGAGGAAGTCGATCGTCTCCGTCGCGGTGTACTCGCCCGGCTGAAGCGCCGCGGGGAAGTAGTCGACGTAGCCGGGCTGCTCGCTCGGCGGCAGGAAGTCGTCGTCGTCGAACGTCGTGTCGACGCCGGCGCCGTAGCCCGCGGCGCCCGCCGTCAGCAGGAGGACGACGACGAGGAAGGCGGCGGGCGCGGGCCGCGAGAGCGCGCTCAGTCGCGGGAGGAGCCGACCGAGCGCGGAGTCCGCGGAGCCGAGCGGTCGGGAGCCGAACGCGGGGATCGAGTTCGCGGCGCGCCAGCGGTCGACGAGCAGCTTCGCCGCCGGGAGGAAGCCGACGAAGATGACGAGCGTAAAGCAGATGCCCACGCCGGCGACGATCCCGAACTCGCGGAGGGGATCGAGCGAGCTGGTCAGGTTCGCGAGGAAGCCGATGATCGTCGTTCCCGCGATGATCGAGTAGGCGACGACGAGCTGACCGAGCGCGTCGCGCATCGCGACCCCGGGATCGCTCCCGGTCACCCGCTCCTCGCGGTAGCGGTTCACCGTGTGGATGCCGAAGTCGATCCCGACCGCGAGCAGGAGCACGGGGACGGCGATCAACACGTCGGAGAAGGCGATGCCGGCGTACCCGGTGAACCCGAACGTCCAGACGACGGTCATCAACAGCGCGATCCCGCCGAGTGCGAAGTCGAACGGGTCGCGGTAGGCGTACGCCAGGAGGCCGAGGATCACCGCGAGCGCGGCGGGGACGACGATGGCGAGCGAGTCGAAGATCACCCGCGCGAACTCGGCGTCGACGATCCCGCCCCCGAAGGCGGTGACGTCTCCGGGCGCGCCCTCGGCGACCTCGCGCGCCTCGGGCTGGAGCGTCTGCGTGTCGGCCGACGCCGGGAACGAGTGGGTCACGACCCCAATCGAGGCGGAGGCCGTTCCGGACTCGCGGTTGAAGTCGTCGGAGAGCAGCGTGTCGAACCCGGAGTCCTCGGCGGCCGCGTCGACGGCGTCGTCGATCTCCCCCTCGCTCGCGTCCTCGACGACGTCGCGGGCGTCGGCGGCGGTCTCGACGTCCCCGTCGATCTCGCTCGCGACGTCGATCGCCGGCGCAGACACCTCGCTGACGCGGAGGTCGTCGCGCTCCTCGATCCGCTCTGCGGCCGTCAACATGGCGAGCAACCCGCCGCGGTCGAGCACGTTGCCGTCGCGCTGGATCAGCTGGGTCGTCGGCTCGTCGTCGCCGAACGCGGGCTCGAACTGTTCGTTCACCCGATCGAGCGCGTCGGCCTCCTCGATCCCCTCGGTGAACTGGTCGCTGCCCGCCTCCGACTCGAGCAGCGCCGTCCCCGGCGCGAAACACAGCGTGAGCAGCAGACACGCGACGACGACCGTCCTCGGCCGCTCGACGATGCGGTCCGTGATCGCCCGGAAGGCTCGCTCTGCGCCGTTCATCTACCCGTCGCCGCGGTCTCGGAGCCGCTCGCGGAGCCGAGAGAGCGCCCGGTTCACCCGGCCGCGCTTCCAGACGGCCGCGGCGCAGAGCGCGAGTACGCTAAAAAGCGCGACGATCCCGGCGGGCGATCGGAGGAGACCGCCGTCGTCGTCGTCGACGACCTCGACGGGGAGCCGATGGGTGTCCGAGAGCTGCTCGTCGCCGGCGGCGTCGTCGTACCGGAAGTCGATCGCGGCCGAGTACGTCTTGGCCGCGGCGCCGCCGTCGACGTCCACCTCGAAGCTCACCGTCGTCTCCTCGCCGGGGTCGAGCGACGTGACGAACGCCTCGTCGTCGTCCGAGGAGAGCGGGTCGTCGACGAACAGCTTCGCCTGCACGTTCGACACCGGCTCAGAGCCGGTGTTGCGGACGACCACGTCGTACCGGGCCGTCTCGCCCGGGGCGATGCCAGCCGAGGTGACGGAGAGGTTCGACGCGTTTTCTCCGTCGGTCGACTCGTTCGCTCCGCCGCCCGACGCGTCCTCTCCGTCGGCCGATCCGTTCCCTCCCGCCGAGCCGTCGCTCGCCCCGGCCGGCCTGACCGAGAAGACGTCCTCCTCGGGGCGCACGTCGACCACGGTGTCGAGGGCGTCGGAGACGATCACGTCGTCGTCGAGCCCGCGGTACCGAACCGCGAGGTTGAGCGTCCGGTTGCCGGGGTTCGCGTCGGTGCGGATCCCGGCGTCGAACGTCGCGGTCGTCGACTCGCCGACCCCGAGGTCGCCGACGGTGACCCGCGTCTCTCGCGGGACGACGTTCGGGTCGGCCGGGACCGTCTCCGCGTCGACCTCCTCCGGCGCCGGCGCCTCGTTGTCGAACGCGACGACCGCGTCCTCGACCGGCCGCGGGCCGTCGTTGCGAACCTCGACGGTGAACGAGCCGTCCTCGCCCACCGTCAGCGAACTGTTCAGGGCCGCCGCGTCGAACGACTGCCGGGCGAGCGGCGTCACGCCGGTCCGAACCGTGCGGGCGCTCGCGTCGGCGCGCTCGGCGTCGCGGTAGTCCACGTCGAACTCCAGGGTGGAGGCGCGCGCGGTGGCCTCGGGGTCGGCGTCGAGCCGGTAGGTGAGCGTCCGGTTCTCGCCGGGCGCCCAGTCGTCGACGAACGTCTCCGTGGTCCCGGCCTCCGAGGTGAACGACAGGTCGGGGTCGATCGGGTTCGCCGCCACGCTGGCCTCGCGGGCGGTCTCGTTCCGCACGTTTCGCATCGTCACGTCGACCGTGCCGGTGTCGCCGGCCTGCACGGGCCCGTCGACGTCGACGACGGCGAACTGCGCGCGGTCGGTGATCTCGACGTCGACGTAGACCGTCTCGGTCTCGACGCGCTCGTCGCGCAGCGTCGCTCCGTTGTCGTCCTCGGCGTCGTAGACGTTCCGGTACTCCAGCTCGATCGGCACCCGGTACGTGCCCGGCTCGGCGTCCTCGTCGGGGACGACCGTGAACTCGATCGGACCGGTGACGCCCCGGGGCACGTCGCCGACGGTCTGCTCGCCGGTCCGGACGTCGAAGGGAACCTCGCGGTCCGTCTCGTCGCCGGTGGGGATCCGCGCGGTGGTCTCGTGGGCGGTCACCACCTCGCTCTCGAGGTCGTCGAACCCCTCCTCGCGCACGTCGCCGCGGTTGTTCAGACTCACCTGAAGCGTGGCCTCCTCGCCCGGAACGAACGCCGTCTCGGGCGCGAACGCCTCGATGTCGGGATCGCCGCTCACCGTGTCGTTAGCGGCGACCAGCGCCGTGCCGGCCGCGAGGAGACAACAGGTCAGCGCGACGACGACGACCGTCCGGGTGCGGCTCATGTCGATTAGTACGGGTAGACCGCCCCGACGTAATACCCTTCGGGAACCGATCGAAACATCGTATCAGTTTCTGTACCATTTTATGGGGCGAATCGATACGGAACCGTAGCTCCTGGCACTTACTGGCGCCCGTAGCCGACGTCGCCCGTACAACGACGCCCGCAGCGCGAAACGGCGCTCCGTTTCAGCGGCAGTCATTTATGTGTCTCCTCCGTCGCTCGTCACATGGAGTCGCTTCGCGACCTGGGGCTGTCGAGCTACGAGGACCGGGCGTACCGCGGGCTGCTCGGGCTCGGGAGCGGGACCGCCGCCGACGTCGCCGCAGAGAGCGGCGTCCCGAAGGGGCGCATCTACGACGCGCTCGGCGGGTTGGAGTCGCGGGGGCTCGTTCGCGTCCAGGCCGACCGAGAGCCGAAGCGGTACGCGCCCGTCGAGCCGGGGGTCGCCGTGGACCGGCTCGTCGAGGGCAAGCGCCGGGAGCTGGAGCGCCGGATCGAGACGTACGAGTCGGGGAAGGCGACGCTCGTCGACCGGCTGGCGGACGCGGAGACGACCGCGGACCGGTTCTGGACCGCCGCCGTCGGGGCCGACGACGCCCTGGAGCTGCTGTTCGAGCGCGTCGACGCCGCCGCGGCGTCGGTCGTCGTCGTCGCCACCGAGGTCTCCTCGCAGTTCGAGGTCGACCGCGAGGGGCCGGTCCTCCTCGACCGGCTGCTGGCGGCGATCCGACGCGGCGTCGACGTCTCGGTCCTCCTGTCGCCGTCGATGTTCGCCGCCGCCCGGGCCGCCGTCGACGACGAGCGCGCCGCGCTCACCGTCGCGCAGGCGCCCTTCGAGCTCCGGGTGACCGACGACGTGTACGGGAACTTCTATCTCATCGACGGCGAAGAGGTGTGCCTGGAGGTGTCGGACCCGCTCGCCCCGGACCGCCTGTTCGCGATGCTGTACCTGCGCGACCGCGGGTTCGCGACGCGCGTGCGCGACGGGTTCGACGACGCCTGGCGGGCCGCCGAGGTCGTCGACGACCTGTAGGCGGGAGTCGCCGTCACCGTCGCCGCCCTCTCGCTCGTGGCTCGCCGCCCTCTCGCTCGTGGCTCGCCGCCCTCTCGCTCGTGGCTCGCCGCCCTCTCGCTCGTGGCTCGCCGCTCACCGTCTCGCGGCCACTCGATCCCCTTCGATTATCTCCTGTGATACCTGCGGCACGCGAGTTTATACGCGGTCGACCGTAGCGCAGACTGAGAACCCGTGACCCTCCGCCCCCACGACGCCGACCTCGAAGCGACGAACCGGGCGACGCCGGCCGACCACGGCTCGGACCGCTTCGTGGCGGCCGTCGCCGTGGACGGCGAGGTGCTGTTCGCGGGCCCCTCCGTCCCGGCGGTGCTCGGCGTCGAGCGCAAGGCGCTGGTCGGCGGAGACCTGCTGGACCACGTCCACCCGAACGACCGAGAACCCGTCTCGGACGCGCTCTCCGCCCTCGCCACCGACCGCGCGGTCACCCACCGGATCCGACACGCGAACGGCGGCTTCGTCTGGGTCGAGTCCGTCGTCGACGAGGAGCTCGCCCCCGAGTTCGGGGGACGCGTCGTCACCGCGCGCCGCGTCGACGTCGACCGGACCTTCCCGGAGCGGTTCCGCGAGTTCCTGGAGTACGGCACCGACCTCGTCACCGTCGTCGACGCCGACGGCAGGGTCAGATACGAGAGCCCGTCGATCGAGGAGGTGCTCGGCTACGAGCAGGGGTCGACGGTGGGCCGATCGCCGCTCGGGTACGTCCACCCGGACGACCGAGAGCGCGTTACCGAGCGGTTCTACCGCGCGCTCAACGACCCCGAGGCGGCGCCCACGATGGAGTTCCGCTACCGGGCCGCCGACGGCGACTGGGTCTGGCTGGAGGCGCGGACGCGGTCGCTGCCGGACGACGCCGCCGTCGGTCGGCTCCTCATCAACTCCCGGGACGTCAGCGAGCGGAAGGCGCGCGAGCGTCGCCTCACCGACCGCAACGAGCGGCTGGACCGCTTCGCGAGCATCGTCTCGCACGACCTCCGGAACCCGCTGTCCGTGATCCGGGGATCGATGGAGATGGCCCGGCTGGAGGGCGACACCGAACCGCTGGAGCGCGGCGAGCGCGCCGTCGACCGAATCGACCAGCTCGTCTCCGAGCTGCTGACGCTCGCCCGACAGGGGTCCGGGATCGACGAGCCGACCGAGTTCGCGCTCGACGGCGTCGTGCGGGACGCGTGGACGACCGCCGGCGACGCCGACGCGACCCTCGTCCTCGTCGGGGACGCCCGGGTCTACGGCGACCGCGGCCGGCTCCGACAGGCGTTGGAGAACCTCTTCCGCAACAGCGTCGAGCACGGCTCGACTGGCAGCCGGACTTCGTCCGGCGACAGCGTCGAGCACGCGGCCCCCGAGGCCGACGACGGCCTCACCGTCGTCGTGAGCGCGACGGACGCGGGGTTTCTCGTCGCCGACGACGGTCCGGGGATCCCGGCGGACCGGCGCGAGGAGGTGTTCGAGCCCGGCGTCACGACCAGCGCCGACGGGACGGGATACGGGCTCGACATCGTCCGCGAGATCGTCGAGTCGCACGGCTGGACGGTTCGGCTCCGGTCCGACGGACCCGACGTCGACCTCCCCTCCCAGATCCCGCCGCCGGACGGCGCGTGCTTCGCCGTCGAGGCGCCGGGGCCCGGGGCGGTCTCGGGGACGGAGCCGTGGATCGACGGGTGAGCCGGTAGGCCACACGGTGGCGTCCGGCGGCGTCCGGCTCTGTCCCGTCGCGTTTATTTCTCCCGCCCGCCAATCCGGCCCGTGTCCCCCGTCGACGCGACGATTCGCCGAGTCGAGCGCGCCGACCTGCTCGGAGTGGTTCGGATCGAGCGGGCGTGCTTCTCGGACCCGTGGCCGTACGACGCCTTCGAGCGGCTGCTCGACGAGCCCGGGTTCCTCGTCGCCGAGCGCGGCGGCGGGGTCGTCGGCTACGTCGTCGCAGACGCCACGCCGAACTACGGCCGCGACATCGGCCACGTGAAGGACCTCGCCGTCCACCCGGACGCGCGCGGCGAGGGGCTCGGTCGGACCCTCCTCCGGTCCGCGCTCTCGCGGCTCTACGCCGGTGACGTCGCCGTGGTTCGCCTGGAGGTCCGTGAGAGCAACGCGGTCGCCCGGTCGCTGTACGCGGACGAGGGGTTCGAGCCGATCCGACGCGTCTCGAACTACTACCGCGACGGCGAGGACGCGCTCGTGCTCGTCGCCGACCTCGCGGAGTGGGCGACGGGGAACTGACCGCCCACGCGGCGATCGATTCGCCCGCCCTGCCAGCTCCGCCCTGCCAACTCCCCGGTCGCGTTCCGCGTTTGACAAGGCTTAGTGCCCCGGGGGCCAACCCCGTTGTATGAGTTCGGTTCCCGAACGAGCGGCGATCGACGAGGCGTACAAGTGGGACCTCCGGGACGTCTACGACGACGACGAGGCGTGGGAGGCCGCCTACGAGGCGGTCTCCGAGCGGATCGACGAGCTGGGCGCGTACGAGGGGCGCGTCACCGAGGACGCCGCGACGCTGCTCGAGCTGTTCGAGCTCCGCGAGGAGATCTTCCGCGAGCTCCAGCAGGTGCTGACGTACGCGCGGCTCCGCAGCGCCGAGGACACGCGAAACCAGGAGTACCAGGCGATGTCGGCGCGGGCGTCCTCGCTGGGGTCCGAGGCGTCGAGCGCGCTCTCGTACCTCGAGCCCGAGCTGCAGTCGCTCACCCGGACGGCGGTCGAGGAGTTCCTCGAGAACGAGCCCGAACTGGAGGCGTACGAGCACTACCTCGACGACGTGTTGCGGATGAAAGAACACACGCGCTCGGCGGAGGTCGAGGAGGTGCTCGCCGACCTCTCGGAGGTCACCGACGCCCCGAGCGAGATCTACTCGATGCTGACGAACGCCGACATGACCTACGGCGTCGTCGAGGACCCCGACGGCGAGGAGGTGGAGATCACGCAGGCGAACTTCACGAAGCTCCAGACGAACCCGGACCGCGCGTTCCGCGAGCGCGTCCACGAGACGTTCTACGACGAGTGGGCGAGCGTCCGAAACGCGGTCGGCACCTCGCTGGAGAAGGCCGTCCGCGAGCACGTCACCACGGCCGAGATCCGCGGCTACGACTCCGCGCGCGCCGCGGCGCTCGACGGCTCGAACGTCCCGGTCGAGGTGTACGACGCGCTCGTCGACACGGTCGACGACAACCTCGACGTGCTCCACCGCCACGCGGCGCTGAAAGAGCGGGCGCTCGGCGTCGACCGGCTGGAGAGCCACGACCTGTACATGTCGCTGACGGGCGATCAGGGCCCCGACGTCGAGTACGACCAGGCCGTCGAGTGGGTGACCGAGGCCGTCGCGCCGCTCGGCGAGGCGTACCAGGAGCGCATGGCCGAGGGGCTCGACTCGCGGTGGGTCGACGTGTACGAGAACCGCGGGAAGCGCTCGGGTGCGTTCTCGTCGGGCACCTACGACACCCAGCCGTACATCATGATGAACTACCAGGACGACATCGCCTCGATGTTCACGCTGGCGCACGAGCTCGGCCACTCGATGCACTCCGAGCTCGCGGGCGACGCCCAGCCGTGGCACGACGCGAGCTACGAGATCTTCGTCGCCGAGATCGCCTCCACCGTCAACGAGACGCTCCTGACGTACCACCTGCTCGACACGGTCGAGGACGACGCGCTGCGGACCCACGTGCTCGACGAGTACCTCGAGCGCTTCCGCTCCACCCTCTTCCGGCAGACGATGTTCGCCGCGTTCGAACAGGAGATCCACGAGCGCGTGGAGGCCGGCGACGCGCTCACGCCCGACGCCTTCGACGAGATCTACGGCGACCTGAAGGGCGACTACTACGCGCCCGCCGAGCTGACGGGCGGCATCGAGCGCGAGTGGGAGCGCATCCCTCACTTCTACTACGACTTCTACGTCTACCAGTACGCGACCGGCATCTCCGCGGCCGCCGCGATCGTCGAGCGCGTCCTCGACGAGGGCGAGCCCGCCGCAGCGGACTACCGCGAGATGCTGAAGGCCGGCGGCTCAGACTACCCCCTGAACGTCGTCGAGCTCGCCGGCATCGACATGGCCTCGCCGGACCCGATCGAGTCCGCCGTCGGGGTCTACGACGACTACCTCGACGAGATCGCGGCGCTGCTGGAGCTGGAGTAGACGATTCGAGGCGATCCGACGGACGGTGCTTTTCTGGTAAATGACGCGCGGTGGCGCGTGCCGACGAGGCTGGGGGGTGTGAGGCGCGGTGCTGTGCGAGATGGGAATTTGGAGGTGTTCTCCGACGATCTGCTGACGATTATTTATAACTGAGCGGCCAGGGTTTCGGAAGTCTTCACTACCGGTGCGCCGTCGACTGTCTATTAGCAATCTCCCTCCCGGCACCGATTTACCGCTCCCCTCCGACACACCGCGTAATGGACGAACGCGTACGCGAGCACGCGGCGGTGCTCGTCGACTGGAGCGCGCGGGTCGAGGCCGGCGACGACGTCGTCGTCAGCGTCGCGGAGGACGCCCACGACCTGGGCGTCGCGGTCGCCGAGGCGCTCGGTGAACGGGGAGCCAACGTCACGACGCTGTACGGCTCCGACGAGCTCTCGCGGGCCTATCTGAAGGGAGCAGAGGCGCGCGCGTCGAGCGACGGCGACGACGCCGACAACGCGACCCCCGCCTTCGACGACGACCCGGCGGTCGACCGCGCGCTCTTCGAGGCCGCCGACGCCTACCTCCGGATCGGCGGCGGGCGCAACACCACCGCGACCGCGGACGTGGCGCGCGCGACGCGGCAGGCGTACGCCAAAGCGAGGAAAGGGGTCCGCGAGGCCCGGATGGACACCGACTGGGTGTCGACGGTCCACCCCACCCGGAGCCTCGCCCAGCAGGCCGGAATGGCCTACGAGGAGTACCGGGAGTTCGTCTACGACGCCGTGCTCCGCGACTGGGAGGCGCTCGCCGACGAGATGGCGCAGATGAAAGAGATCCTCGACGCGGGCGACGAGGTGCGGATCGTCACCGAGCGCGACGCCGCCCCCGACACCGACGTGACGATGTCGATCGCGGGGCGCACCGCGGTCAACTCCGCCGCCTCCGTCGCGTACGACTCGCACAACCTCCCCTCCGGCGAGGTGTTCACCGCCCCGTACGACACCGAGGGCGAGGCGTTCTTCGACGTGCCGATGACGATCGACGCGACCCGCGTCCGGGACGTCCACCTCGTCTTCGAGGGAGGCGAGGTCGTGGACTTCTCCGCCGAGACCGGCGAGGACGCGCTCGCGGGCGTGCTCGACACCGACCCGGGCGCCCGCCGGCTCGGCGAGCTCGGGATCGGCATGAACCGCGGGATCGACCGGTTCACCGACTCGATCCTCTTCGACGAGAAGATGGGCGACACGGTCCACCTGGCGGTCGGCCGCGCCTACGACGCCTGCCTGCCCGCGGGCGAGTCGGGAAACGACAGCGCGGTCCACGTCGACATGATAAGCGACGTGAGTGCGCGCTCCCGGCTGGAGGTCGACGGGGAGGTCGTCCAGCGGAACGGGACGTTTCGGTGGGAGGAGGGGTTCGAGACGGACGAGTAGGGCTCCGACTCGATAGACTCCCGTTACCGCAGCGCGTCGAGGTCGAACTCGAAGGCGGCGACGGGGACCTCCAGGTCGTGTTCGACGAGGACCGCCGGATGGACCTCGCCGATCACGCCGACCCGCTCGCCGTCGATCTCGACCGCCGCGGTCCGGCCGTCGATGAAGGAGGGGTGCTCGGTCCGCGGCGTCTCCAGCTCGACCCCGAAGTCGTCGCACACCGCCTGCAGGCGACCCTTCGCGGCTTCGTAGGAGGCGTCGCGCCGGGCGACCGCGCCTGCGACGTGGCGGCGCTCGGCGACGTTCGTGTTCTCCGCGTCGTCGCGCTCGGCGACGAAGCCCACCTCCGCGACGTCCTGCGGGTACGCGTTGTGGGTGTTCCGCTCCAACAGCATGACGAGCGAGGGGATCGCCCACGTGCGGAGCTGGGTGTACTCCTCGCTGTACGGCTCCGTGATCTCGACGGGCTCGCCGCCGCCGAGGACGGCGCTCCCCGGCTCCACGCTCATCCGGTCGTAGTTCTCGGTCCCGCTCGTCATGTGGAAGTTGAGGAGGTCCTCGAAGCCGAGCCCGACGAGGCTCGTCCGGACCGCGTCCTCCAGCCGGGAGCGCTCGTGGCGGCCCCCGACCGTCCCCACGTCGGGGTAGCGCGGCTCCAGCTCGTCGAACCCGTACGCGCGTCCCACGTCGTCGACGAGGTCCAGCGGATGGAGCACGTCGACGCGGTACGGCGGGATCTCCACCTCGTAGGTCACGTCTCCGTCGAGCGCGTAGCTCGCGTCGAGGCCGGCGCGCTCGAAGCAGTCGACGACGTCCTCGGGCTCGAACTCGACGCCGAGCAGCGTCTCGATCCGGTCGTGCGTCACGGACTTCTCGGTCGTGTCGAGGTCCGGCCGAACCAACTCCGCCCCGTACTCGCTCGGGGCGGTCGCGCCGTCGGCGTAGTTCACCTCGACCGCCTCGATCGTCGCGCCGCGCGCCGACAGGGCGTAACAGACGATGGTGCACATCTTGTCGATCGTCCACTGGTCCGTTCCGGTGAGCTCGACGAGGAGATCGCGAGACTCCGTCGTCACCTCGGTCCGCTTTCCGTTGATCACCGGCGGGAACGAGAAGAGGCCGAGCTCGTCGTAGATCGCGGGGTACCGTTCCAGCCCCTCGACGAGGTCGGCGTACGTCCGACCCGTGTCGTGCTCGTCGAGCACCTCGTTCGGCGTCAGCTCGTCGTTCGAGTCGAGGGGGACGAACGTGACGCCGTCGGGGTCGACGCCGCGGTAGGTGATCGAGGGCTCCGCGCCCTCCCGAAGCGGCGCGCCCTTGACCATCGCGAGGTCGTGGATCCCGATCGCGCCCTTCGCGCGGCCGCGCCCCATCGTCGCGTGGAGCTTCTCCTGCAGCTGGATCAGCGAGTCGAGCGCCCCCTCGTCGAGGTCGACGCCCCGGATCAGGGCGCCGGTGACGTACGGGCGCTCGTCGGGCACCGACTCGTCGACCTCGATCGTCCACTCGGGGTCGTTCGTCTCGGGGACGTAGACGCCGCGGTCGTCGCCGTAGTGGTAGCGCAGCGAGCGCGCGACGCCCTCCACCGAGAGCCGGTCGAGCCGGTCCGGCGCGAACTCGAACTGGAGGAGCCCGTCGTCGGTCTCCCCCTCGAACTCTAAGCCGAGCCCGAACAGGTCCTCCGTGAACTCCGCGTCGCTCGCGTCAGTGCGGCCGGTGAGCCCGCGCAGCTCGTCGGTGTCGATGTCGACGACGGGCATCAGTAGCTCACCTCCGCGTTCCGCAGGAACTCGATGTCGGCCAGCGTCCCGTGGAGGTCGCGGATGTCCTCCGCGCCGGTGGTCAGCATGGCGAGCCGCTCCAAGGCGAGCCCCCACGCCATCACGTCGCAGTCGACGCCGAGCGGCCCGGTGACTTCCTCGCGGAAGACGCCCGAGTTGCCGATCTCGATCTCTTCGCCCGTCTCGGGAT
This sequence comes from Halorubrum sp. AD140, assembly GCF_034497445.1. Classification (NCBI taxonomy): domain Archaea; kingdom Methanobacteriati; phylum Methanobacteriota; class Halobacteria; order Halobacteriales; family Haloferacaceae; genus Halorubrum; species Halorubrum sp. AD140. The sequence continues at coordinate 3,031 of NZ_JAXRUU010000026.1, read as the reverse complement.
GCTCGCCGAACAGCTCGAAGGAGGGTTCGGTGTACGGGTTGTAGTGCGGCTTGAACCGGATGTCCGTGATCCCGAACTGCCGGTAGAACTCCTCGAAGGTGCCCATCAGGTCGCGCACCGACAGGTCCTCGGCCATCACCCATCCCTCGATCTGGAAGAACTCCAGCAGGTGGGTCGGGTCGAGCGTGTCGTTGCGGTACACCTTCTCGACGGAGAAGTAGCGCTGGGGCGGCTCCAGCTCGGCGCCGGCGATCCCCGAAAGGTACCGCATCGACAGCGAGGTGGTGTGACCCCGAAGGGCGATCTCCCGGGCGAACGCCTCCGACCACGGCGAGTGGTAGCCGTCCCCGTCCTCGCCCCACCCCTCTCGGTGAGCCGACTCGACCCGTCGGATCAGCTCCCTGGGGATCTCCTCCATCGGATCGACGTCCAGCGCGAACCGGTCCCAGTGGGTCCGCGCGGGGTGGTCCTGCGGCATGAACAGGCAGTCGTTGATCCAGAAGTCGCTGTCGGCGTGTGGACCCTCCATCTCCTGAAAGCCCATCCCCACGAGCACGTCCTTCACGCGGTCGGCGGTCCGGCGGAGCACGTGTTTTCGGCCCCCCCGCGCCGTCGGCGCGTCGGCCTCGACGTTGTACTCGGAGAACTCCACGTCGCGCCACTCGCCGCTGGCGAGCAGCTCCGGCGTGAGCTCCGAGACGGTCTCGGTCGCCTCCACGCCCGTCATCAACGCGTCGACGCCCTCGTCGGTGAGCGTCACCGAGCGGGTGACCGACTCGCCGCGGTCGACGAGCCCGCGGGAGTCGAGCTGGTCGAGGACCGACCCGTCGACGTCGGGCTCTGCGCCCGCCGCGAGCGCCGCGAGCGCGGCCGCCTCAGGATCGGAATCGGGGTCGGCGTCGGGGTCGACCGTCAGCTCGCCCGCGTCGATCGACCCGAAGCCCTTCCGCGCGAAGTTCGAGAGCGCGATGTCGACCTCGGGGCCGTCGAGGTCGGCCTCGCCGATGACTCGACCCATCGACACCGCCGACTCGTCGGCGTCGAGCGCGAGGCCGGCCCGGTAGAGCCGCGTCTCGGGGAGCCCGTCGTCGACGTAGCGCCACCCCTCGTCGGTGAGGTCGAGGGTTTCGGCTGCGTGCTCTGCGACCGCGAGGAGCCCCTCGTCGCGGAGGTCGAAGGCCGCGCCGACGACCGTCTCGGGCTTCAGCTCCGTCTCCGCCGCGATCTCGTCCATCGTCCGTTCGTCCGTCGCGCTCGCGGCTTCGAGGACCGCGAGCTGTCGTTCCGGGAGTCGCATTCGAGTTGTCTGCATACGCGTGTGGCTGGTTGGTAACGGTTCCGGCACGTCGCCGCCGCGGCACGTCGCATCTTCTCACCTCCGGTTTCGCTCCGCTACGGGCGTCCGGGGCGTCATCGCGGTGACCCGATGGCTCCGCTATCAGTTGGCACGCCGGCAGTATCCATCTTGAGAACTGAACGCGAGTGTTTATATATCGGTCCGTGAAAGACGCCTCATGAGCAGTGTTACGGCCGACGCTCCCGACTCCGGACCGGCTTCCGAGTCGGTGCGCGTCGACCACGGCGGTGAGGACTGGTCGCCGAGCCGCGCGGTCGTCGAGGCGATCGCCGCACTCGCCGGCGTCGAACCCTCCGCGCTCGCCGACGAGACGGGACTCGTCCTGTACGATCACGTCGAGCCCGACGCGCTCGACGCGCTCGTCGAGCGCCGCCCCGACCGCGACCTCGCCGTCTCGTTTTCCGTCGGCGAGTACCGCGTGTGCGTCGACCGCGACGGGGCCGTCGCCGAACCCGCCAGGTAGGACCGTCGAGCGTCCCGGGGCCTCAGCGTCCCGGCGTCCCGGCGCCTCAGCCCTCCTCTTCCGCCCGTTTCCGAAGCGTCGCGATCCGATCGCCGAGCGGAGGCTGCACCTCGAACCACGTCGACCAGTCGCCGGTCTCGGGCTCGACCCCCCGAATCGCGGCGACCCGCTCGAAGGCGTCGGCGACGCGTCCCGCCCCGACAGCGTCCGCGGCGCGGTCGTCGGCCGCGTACTGCACCCGTCGGCCGACCCAGAACGCCGCGATCCCGACCGCGACGAGCGAGGCGAAGCCCGCTTGGAACGGCACCGCCACGGTCACGATCGCCGCCAGAATCGCGAGCACCGCCGCGATCGCGACCGCTCGGAACTCCCCGTAGTGCGTCTCGACCCGACCGGCCTCGGCCGCGAGGAGGCCGATCGCGACGTCGTCGTCGAGCTCGTCGAGCACGCTCTCGGTGACGAACAGGACGCGTCTGCCGGGCGGTCCGCGGACCCCGACGTCGACCCGTCCGGTCCCCGTTTCGGTCTCGTCGACGACGGTCCCGAGGCCCGTCTCGATCGCCACCCGCTCGACGTCGAGGCCGGCGGTCCCGCGGAGCGAGGCGAGCCTTTCTCGCTCCGTGGCCGTCGGCTCCCGCAGGTCGCGGAAGCGGTCGGCCGCGTACAGCGGGCCGACCTCGACCGCGAGGAAGGCGACGACGGCGACGCCGACGAGGAACGCGACCGTGAGCATGGCTTCCCGTCCGCCCCCGATCGGGTAAAACGACCCGATGTCTCCCGCGCTCGGTCTCTCGGCTAGCGGGAGACCCGTCCGGCCAGCTCAGCGATCGCCCTCGCGGCGTCGCTGTCCGGCGCGGCGTCCACTACCGGCCGCTCCGCGGAGACGGACCGGCCGACTCGCGGGTCCGCCGGTATCACCGCCGCGGGCGCCCCGAGGGCGTCTGCGACGGCGTCGGTCGGCGGGTCCTCGATCACTCGGTTGACCGCGCAGCCGACGAGCCCGGCGTCCAGCTCGCGGGCGAGCTCCCGGGTCCGGATCGCGTCTGCCAGCGCGAACGCCCGCGGGGACACGACCAGCAGGCACGCGTCCGCGACGGCGAGCGGGACGCCGGCCTCCGCGCGCCCGCCGGCCGGACAGTCCAGGACGACGGCGCCGCGCTCCCGCTCGATCGACGCCACCGCGCCCTCCAGCGCCGACAGGTCGCAGGCGC
>NZ_JAXRUU010000025.1:0-43543 GCF_034497445.1 Halorubrum sp. AD140 | reverse complement strand
GTCGGGTCGCGATCAACGTCGTCACCTCCTACCTGGAGTCGGCCGCCGAGAACCTCGGGCTCGACGAGCGGCTGGACAAACAGACGCGCTACGACCGCGCAGACGAGTTCCTCGACGTCTGCTACGCCCTGTGGGAGGACTCCTGGGAGGACGACGCCGTCGAGGTCGACCGCGAGGCCGGTCGGTACGCGGACCCCGAGAAGGTCCACGCCGTCGACCACGAGGGCGAGCACTTCTCCGTGCCCGGTCCCCACGGCTGTGAGCCCTCGCCGCAGCGGACTCCAGTGATCTATCAGGCCGGTTCCTCGGACCGCGGGCGCGAGTTCGCGGCCGCCAACGCCGAGGCCGTCTTCGCGAGCCAGCCCACCGAGGCGGGCGTCCGAGAGTACGTGGCGGACGTCACGTCGCGCGCGGCCGACCACGGGCGCGACCCGGAGAGCCTGAAGTTCTTCATCGGCGTCGTCCCCGTCGTCGGCGAGACGCAGGCGCTCGCGGAGGCGAAACACGAGGAGTACACGCGACACGTCGACGTCGAGGCGACGCTCGCGCTGCTCTCCGGGTTCCTCGACATGGACCTCTCCGAGCTCGATCCCGACCAGAAGGTCGAGCACATCGAGACGGACGCGATCCAGGGGACGATGAACGCGTTCACGAAATCTCAGCCGGACCGCGAGTGGACCGTCCGCGAGGTCGCGGAGTTCTGCGGGCTCGGCACCACGTCGCCGAAGATCGTCGGTACGCCGGCGCAGGTCGCAGACGAGCTCCAGCGCTGGCACGAGGAGGTCGGCGTCGACGGGTTCAACGTGAAGGAGGTCGTGCGGCCCGACTCGCTGACGGACTTCGTCGACCTCGTCGTCCCGGAGCTGCGCGAGCGCGGGCTCGTTCCGGATCCGAGCGACGGCGAGGCGCGCCGCGGCGGTACCCTCCGCGAGCGCCTGCTCGGCGAGGGACAGTCCCGGCTCCGCGAGGATCACCCGGCGAGGCAGTAGGGCGGTTCTGCCGCCCCCGCTACGCTTAAGTGGATTCCACCGCTTGTCTCAGCCGACGCTTCGCTTGGAGGGCCGAAGCGTCAGCGGGGACCTACTGAACGGCACGCCCGTGCCACCTTTTCCCGGCACGGGCGTGCCGTTCGTTCCTTTCACACCGACGAGCGACGCTCTGCGTCTCGCTCCAGGAGCGACGCCGATGCGTCCGCGTCCCCTCAGAGGTTCTCCCCCTGATACGACCCCTCGTACGCTCCGTCGTGGTCGGCCTCGGCGAGCACCAGCTGGGCGATCCGCGCATCCGGCTCGATCTCGATCGCGTGTCCCACGTCGAGGCGCCCCTCGCCGACGCCCTCGTACCCGGCGTCCCAGACGGCGGTGTCGAGGGTACAGGAGTTCCGCAGCAGCGTCGACCGGGGGAGCACGAACCCGACCCGCCCCTCGGGGATCCGCACCGGCTCGCCGTACCTGACCACGTACGTCCCGGGGTCCAGCCGATACGCCCCGTCCTCGAGTTCGAGCTCCTCGCGCTCGCCGACACGTTTCCCGTCGCGACCGATCCGTCCGGGCGTCGTCTGCTCGAAAACGGCCCCGACCGTGAGGTCGACGCCGTTCGGCTGTCGCTGCGCGTCGTCGAGGTCGGCGTCGCCCGCTTCGAGCGCCGCCGCGACCGTCGCTCCCGAGTCGAACATACCCGCCCGAACCCGCGGGCGAGACTAAACGGTGTCGCACGCCGAGCCGGGGTGACACGTCCCGCTTGTGGCGTGACACGTCCCGTTTGCGGCCGCCGCGGAACTCGGAGATATCGGCCGACACCGGCCTTTATCGACCTTATACTCTGGCAACGATCGTCGCTCACACGGGGAGTGATACCACGCCCGTGTTCCAGTAACAATCGCCGGCTCGACCGGTCTTACACGGTCGATATCCCGGAAAACTCGCGGGTTTTATATCCACGGAACGGCCATCTTTCGGTGATATGGGACAAACGATTACGGAGAAAATCCTCGATGACCATCTCGTCGAGGGCGAGCTGACGCCCGGCGAGGAGATCGGCATCGAGATCGACCAGGTGCTGACGCAGGACACCACGGGAACGATGGTGTGGCTCCAGTTCGAGGCGCTGGACCTCGACGAGGTCCAGACGGAGCTCGCCGCGCAGTACTGCGACCACCAGACGTACCAGTTCGACTTCAAGAACACCGACGACCACCGCTTCCTCCGCTCCGCGGCCGGCACGTACGGCGCGTACTTCTCCCGGCCCGGCAACGGCATCTGTCACCAGGTCCACAAGGAGAACTTCGCCGCGCCCGGCAAGACGCTGCTCGGCTCCGACTCGCACACGCCGACCCCCGGCGGGCTCGGCCAGCTCGCGATCGGCGCGGGCGGGCTCGACATCGCCGTCGCGATGGGCGGCGGCCCCTACTACGTCGAGATGCCCGAGGTCGTCAACGTCCACCTCGAAGGGGAGCTCCCCGAGTGGGCGACCGCCAAGGACGTCGCGCTCCACCTGCTCGGCGAGCTGACCGTGAAGGGCGGCGTGGGCAAGATCTTCGAGTACACCGGCCCCGGCGCCGAGAGCCTCTCGATCCCCGAACGGACCACGATCACGAACCTCGGCACCGAGCTCGGCGCCACCTCCTCGATATTCGCGACCGACGAGAAGACGAAAGACTGGCTCGCGCGCCAGGACCGCGAGGAGGAGTACGTCGACCTCCAGCCCGACGACGACGCGGAATACGCGGAGACGATCGAGGTCGACCTCTCCGGGCTCGAGCCGCTCGTGGCCGCCCCGTCGATGCCCGACAACGTCGCCCCCGTCAGCGAGTACGAGGGCACCGACGTCGAGCAGGTCATCGTCGGCTCCTGTACCAACGGCGCCTACGAGGACATCCTCCCCAGCGCGAAGATGCTGGAGGGACGCGAGGTGTCCAAGAGCACCGAGATGATCGTCGCGCCCGGCTCCAAGCAGGCCTCCGAGATGCTGGCCCGCGAGGGCTGGACCGCGGAGATGATGGCGGCCGGCGTCAACTTCTCCGAGGCGACCTGCGGCGCGTGTATCGGCATCGGTCACGTGCCCGCCTCCGACTCCGTCTCGCTGCGCACCTTCAACCGCAACTTCGAGGGTCGCTCCGGCATCGAGGACGACTCCGTCTTCCTCTGCTCGCCCGAGGTCGCCACCGCGGCGGCCATCACCGGCGAGATCGTCGACCCCCGCGACCTCGCGGACGACCTCGGCGACCTCGAGGCGCCCGGCCTGGAGATGGGGACGAAGTACGGCCCCGGCATGGGTCGGGACGACTCCGACATCATCTCGCCCGAGGAGGCGATCGACGACGGTCTCATCAAGGGGCCGAACATCGGCGACGTGCCGCTCAAGGACGGGATCGACGTGGACGGCGGTGAGGCGCTCCTCAAGATGGACGACAACATCACCACCGACCACATCATCCCGGCGACCGCGGACATCCTGAAGTTCCGCTCGAACATCGAGAAGCTCTCCGAGTTCACGCTTTCGCGCGTCGACGACACGTTCGCGCAGCGCGCCCTCGACGCCGACGGCGGCGTCCTCGTGGCCGGCGAGAACTACGGACAGGGCTCCTCGCGCGAACACGCGGCCCTCTGTCCGATGTACCTCGGCATTGAGGCCGTCTTCGCGCAGAGCTTCGCCCGCATCCACAAGGCGAACCTGTTCAACTTCGGCATCGTCCCGCTGGCGATCGACGCGGAGACGTACGAGAAGATCGAGCAGGGCGACGACCTCGAAATCGTCGACGACGTGCCCGCGGGCGTCGCCTCCGGGCAGGAGGAGTTCACCGTGAGCGTCAACGACGGCGAGTGGGAGTTCACCGCCGACTTGGACGCCTCCGAGCGCGAGCGCGATATCCTCGCGGCCGGCGGCAAGCTCTCGTGGGTCAAACGGCAGCACGCCGACGGCGGCTCCGGCGCGGCGCCGGCCGACGACTGAGCCGGCCCGCGGCCCCGCGGCTCTCTCTTCGATCTCTTTCGGCTCTGCTCCCTTTCAGCGCTCACCGACACGGAGCGTCGCCGCCGCTCTCGGTGGGGACACACGCGACGAGGCCGCCGCTCGCCGGGCGGTGCAGTCGAAAAACGCGACCCGTCGGTTCGACGCGCGAACCGGCGTCAGCGAGCCGCGGCGGCGACGCGCTCGCGCTCCTCCTTCTGCGAGATGGAGTAGGAGCGGTCGACGTCGTAGTCGGCCGCGGCGATCAGCTCGTTGGCGAGCGCCTCGGCGGCGGAGGTCGTCGACTTGTACGTCGCGCTGGCGACGCCGTCGGAGATGAAGAGCAGCGCCTGGTCGACGCGGCGCTGGGGCGCGACGTCGACCGCCTTGGGGACGGAGATGCCGCCGTACTTCAGGCGGACCGTCTCCTCCCGCGGCGCGGCGTTCTCGACGGCCGTCACGAGCACCTGGGCCGGGTTCTCCTCGGTCCGCTCGTGGACGATGTCGAAGGCGTCGCGGACGATCCGCGTCGCCTGCTGTTTCTTGCCCGTGTTCTCCTCGGTCTGCATCAGGCGGTTGATCAGCCGCTCGACTAAGGAGATCTCGGACTTCTTGAACTGTTTGGACGCGTGCCGGCCCATCGTGTGGGCGATCGGCGTCACGGTCATGTATCGCTTCGTCGAGGGGTCCTCGTAGGCGATCTCGGTGACGTCCCAGACGCCGAACAGCTGGGCGTTCTCGTTGGCGGCCTCGCTGGCCGCGGGCGCGTCCGGCTCGGGCTCGTCGGCGGCGACGTCCGCGTCGGACTCCGCCTCGGTCTCCTCCCCGCTCATCTGACGGGCTTCTCCGCGTTCCCGCGAACCAGTTCGATCATCGAGACGCCGTTGACTTTCTCGACCTTGTAGTTGACGCCGGAGAGGTCGCCCATCGCGCGACCCTTGGCTCCACCGATCCCAGCGATCGTGACCTCGTCGTGCTCGTCGATGAACGAGATGGCGCCGTCACCGGGACAGAACGCGGTGACCTGCTTCCCGTTCTTGATGAGCTGGACGCGGACGCACTTTCGGATCGCCGAGTTCGGCTGCTTTGCCTCGATCCCGACCTTCTCCAAGACGATCCCGCGCGCCTGCGGGGCGCCCTCGAGGGGGTCGGACTTCTTCTTGAGCCCGCGCTCTCGCCGAGCGTACTCGGAGTCGGACCAGCGGCGCTTCTGCCGGTCCTGTTTGAGCTTACGGGCCGCGTATTTGCCGTTCGCCATCGTACGTGTTCTTCCGAACGGAGCTACTTAAGCGTCGTCTTTCGACGCGACGAAACGCCCTCAGATCGGTCGAGCGGTACCTCTCGTGGATTCTGAGCGTGTTTCGTGACGCGACAGAGTGGAAACGACGGACGCTCCTCCTCGCTGAGCCGATAAGCCGACGCGAGAACGTGTCGTTCGCGGCCGCGCGACCGGCTCGAACACGCCGCGCGACCGCCGCGGTCGGGAGCGCGGTCGAGTCGGCTCAGCTCAAGTCAGCTGGATGTCGTCGATGTCGTAGTGGCGCTTCGCCAGCGTCCTGGCCGTCTCGATGTTGACCCCGTCCGCGCCGATGGCCACGCCGCGGTCCGGCTCCGGCACCTCCACGTACGCGACGCGGTCGTTCTGCTCGGAGATCGTCACGGCGTTGACCGCGGCGGGCGCGAGCGCGCTCGCGACGAACGCCTCCGGGGTGTCCGCGTCCCCGACCAGCTCGACGGACTTGTCGAGCCGCCGCTCCGCCTCCTCGACGGTCTCGCCGGCCTGGCCGATCGCGGCGGCCATCTCGTCGGCCGGAACGAGGAACACGAGCCGGTCGCCCTCCACGAGGCAGTCCTTCGGCGCGACCCCGGTCAGCTCGTCGAAGCGACCGATGTAGCGCCGGGCCTCGTCGGAGAGCTCGACGCGCATCAGTCGTCGCTCACGACGCGCGACCCCATCCGGAGGTCGACGTCGCCGGTGCCGAGCGAGATCGGCTTGCCGGCGATGACGTTCTCGATGACACCGTCGAGCTCGTCGTACTCGCCGTGGATCGCGGCGTCGAGCAGGTGGTTGACCGTCACCTCGAACGCGGCGCGCGCGAGCACGGAGTCCTTCGAGCCCGAGATGCCGTGTCGGCCGATCGAGTCGATCTCGCCGTTGTTCGTCATGATGTCCGCGACGAGCATGAGGTGACGGACGTTCACGTCGTCGAGCCCCTGCTCTTCGAGCGTGTTCTTCGTCTCGTCGATGATCGTCTCGCGGGCCGCCTCGACGCCGAGGTTGCGGTAGATCTCGTGGATGTTGTTACACGTCGTCCGCGAGGCGTCGACGCCCTCGATGTCGAGGGTGTCGCCGAACGCCGACCCCTCCGTGTAGAGGACGAACTCCTCGTCGCCGTCGATCTCCTCTTTCCGGATGACGACGCGCTCGATCTCCTCGATACCCTTGAACACGATGTCGCGGAGCCGCTCGACGAGCTGGAGCAGCTCGCGGTAGCTCGGCTCGCTCGGGCCGAACTCGATGACGGTGCCCGACTGTCGGGCGTCGACGCCGAGCGAGTCCTCGATGGTCTCGGCGATGATCTCCGCGACCGCCGAGGGGTCGGAGTGGGTCGGCCACCGCTCTAGGAGGGTGTCGTCGTTCAGGTCGATCCGGACCAGCATGTCGGCGACGTTCGTCGACACGTCGCCGAGCGCGAGGATGCGCGTCGCCTCGATCGACCAGACGACCTCGTGGGCCTTCTCGCGGTCCGTCGCGTACTCGCCCTCGAGGTGGACGGTCATCATCGGCGTGTCCGGCGTCTTCCGGGCGTCCACCAGCTCGATGAGCCGGGGGAGCCCCTGGGTGACGTCGATCTCCGCGACGCCGGCGTAGTGGAACGTGTTCATCGTCATCTGCGTCCCGGGCTCGCCGATCGACTGTGCGGAGACCGTCCCGACGGGGTCCAGGGGGTCGACCCGCGTCTCGATGTACCGGTTCTCGACGCCGGTCGCGACCTCGGTGGCCTGCTCGATCGTGATCTCGCCGGCCTCCTCGGCCTTCCGGTCGAGCGCCTCGTACACCTCGTCTTTGAGGCGGCTGGGCAGCTCGGTCGCCTCCACGACCGCCTCCATGTCGTCGGTGACGTGGTCGTACTCAGTCATCGGACTCCACCCCCGTCTCCGCGGCCTTGTTCAGCCCGGGTCCGGAGTGCTCCGAGAGGTTCGTCGGCGGCGTGCGCTCGCCGAGGAACCGCTCCTTCTCGTCGGTGGAGTCGAACTCGGCGTCGACGACGCGGTCGACGATGTCGTCGACGTCGATCCCGTCGCCCTCGCCGGAGGACACCTTCACCGGCGAGGTGCCGTCCTCGCCGAACTCGAACTGGACGATCCGGCCCGAGGTGTCGCGGACGGAGCCGTCGTACTGCGCCTCCAGCTCGGAGAGCGCGTTGATGAGGCGGCGCTGCAGGTAGCCGGACTTGGAGGTCCGGACCGCCGTGTCGACGAGCCCCTCGCGGCCGCCCATCGCGTGGAAGAAGAACTCCTCGGGCGTGAGCCCGCCGCGGTAGGAGTTCTCCACGAAGCCGTGCGCCTCCGCGGACAGGTCGTGCTCCTTGTAGTGGGAGAGCGTCCGGTCCTCGTATCCGCGGTTGATGCGCTCGCCCCGAACCGCCTGCTGGCCGACGGAACCGGCCATCTGCGTGAGGTTCAGCATCGAGCCACGCGCGCCGGAGCGGGCCATCACGACCGCCGGGTTGTCGTCGCCGAAGTGCTGGTCGGCGATCTCCCCGGCCGAGTCGCGGGCCTTCCCGAGCGTCTGCATGATCTTCATCTCCAGCGTCTCGTCGACGCCGCGGCCCGGCAGCGACTCCAGCTCGCCGGCCTCGTACGTCGCGATCAGCTCCTGGACGCGCTCGTACGCGCTCTCGATGGCGTCGTCCACCTGCTCTTCGGCCTCCGGCGGGATCGACTCGTCGTCGATCCCGATCGAGAACCCGAAGTGCATGATCGCGCGCATCGCCAGCGACGCGATCTCGTTGATGAACACGCGCGCCCGCGTCTCGCCGTACTCCTTGGTGAGGGTGTCGACGACCTCGCCGCCGAACGCGCCGACCGCGTCCTCGTCGATCGTCCCCTCGATCAGCTGGCCGTTCTCGATGACGACGTCGTCGCCCGTCGACGACGAGAAGCGCAGCGAGAGGTCGTCGGGAAGCAGCTCCGAGAACAGCGTTCGGCCGGTCCAGAACTCGCGGCCGTCGTCGTCGACGCCGTCGGCCTCGGGCAGCTCGTCCACTCGGGTCGCCCGGAGCAGGTCGAGCGCCTGCGTCTCGGTGAACTCGGGGTTCGAGTGCGTGAGCAGGTACGTCCCGGAGATGTGGTCCTGGATCGCGCCGATGATGTTCCCGCCGAACCGCGGCGAGAGGATCTGCTCTTGGACGCGCATGAGGACGCGCGCCTCGGCGCGCGCCTCCTCGTTCTGGAGCGCGTGCATGTTCATCTCGTCGCCGTCGAAGTCGGCGTTGTACGGCGGACAGACGACGGTGTTGAGCCGGAACGTCTTGTACGGCATCACCACGACCTCGTGGGCCATGATGGACATCCGGTGCAGCGAGGGCTGCCGGTTGAAGATCACGATGTCGCCGTCGACGAGGTGGCGGTTCACCTCCCAGTCGGCCTCGACCTTCTCGGCGAGCTCCTCGCAGTTCTTCTCGGTCACCTTCAGCCGCCGCCCGTCCGGTCGTCGGACGTAGTTCGCGCCGGGGTGCGCCTCCGGCCCGTTCCGGACGTACTGCCGCGCCTCCTCGACGTTGCGCTCGGTGACGTTGAGCGTCTGGGTCATCTCCTTGGCGACCCGGTCCGGGACGCCGACCTCGTTCAGCGAGAGCGTCGGGTCCGGCGAGATGACGGTCCGGGCGGAGAAGTTGACGCGCTTGCCGGACAGCGAGCCGCGGAAGCGGCCCTCCTTCCCCTTCAGCCGCTGGCTGAGGGTCTTGAGGGGGCGGCCGGAGCGGTGTCGCGCCGGCGGCGTCCCGCTGATCTCGTTGTCGACGAACGTGGTGACGTGGTACTGGAGCAGCTCCCAGAGGTCCTCGATGATCAGCTGCGGGGCGCCCGCCTCGCGGTTCTCCATGAACCGCTGGTTGATCCGAATGATGTCGACCAGCTTGTGCGTGAGGTCGTCCTCGGAGCGCTGGCCGTTGTCGAGCGTGATGGAGGGACGCGTGGTCACCGGCGGGACGGGGAGGACCGTCAGGATCATCCACTCCGGCCGGGAGTCCTCCGCGTCGATGCCGAGGACCTCCAGGTCCTCGTTCGGGATGTCCTCGAACCAGTCGCGGATGTCCGAGGGCATCAGCTTGTTCATGTCCTCCTCGGTGAGGTCGATGTCGAGCGCCTTCTCGATGGCGCGGCGGTCCTCCTTCCGCGGGCGGAACTCGCCGGCCATGATATCGTTGATCCGGTCTAAGGCGATGTCGGTCTTCTCGGCGAGCTCCTGCGGCGAGGTGCCCGGGTCGTCCTCCTCCTCGTCCGGCTGCATCGCGGACGCGATGCGCTCGGAGTAGTCGCCCGAGAGCACGTCCTGGACCTCGTAGTACGTGGTCGGCTTCTCGTGTTTGATGTCCGCCTGCGGCTCGCCACAGAACGGACAGGTCTTCGCCTTCCGGGCCTGCCGGACGGCGGCCTTCAACACGTCGTGTTCGTCGTCGCCGAGCTCCTTCGCGCGCTCGTAGCGGTCGCGGAACTCGTCTCGCTGCGCCTCGTCCAAGGCGAGCCGGCCGCACTCGCGGCACGTCGAGCGCAGCAGCCGCCGGATGAGCTTCGTGAAGCCCACGTGGATGACGGGCGCGGCCAGCTCGATGTGGCCGAAGTGGCCGTTACAGGAGCCGGAGTGGGAGCCGCAGGTCCGACACTCCAATCCGGGGTCGATGACGCCGAGCCGCGGGTCCATCAGCCCCATGTCGATCGGGTAGCCGTCGTCGTCGTACGTGTCGGCCGTGATCACCTTCGTCGCCGACATGTCCCGGTACGTCTCCGGGTCCATGAGGCCGAAGTCGATGCCGCCGAGCACTTTCGGTGTTTGCATTGACATTTAAATTGCGTCCTCCAGTTCGAGCTTCGGTCGGATGCCGAGCGCGATCATCTCGTCGAGGAGGAGCTTGAACGCGTAGCTCACCTCGAGCTCGTGGATGTCGTCTTCGTCGCCCGTGACCGGGTCGTACACGCGGCGCTGCTCGCGGTCCTCGACGGCGACGAGCCCCGTCTCCGCGGAGACGTGGACCGTCTCTGCGTCCGACGACTCCAGGAGCCGTTCGTTGAGCACCATCGACGCGCCGTGGCCGATGATCGTGTCGCGCTCCATCTCCCCGACGCGGAGGCCCCCCTCGCGGGCGCGCCCCTCGGTCGGCTGGCGCGTGAGCACCTGGACCGGCCCGCGCGAGCGGGCGTGGAGCTTGTTCGACACCATGTGGTACAGCTTGTGGTAGAAGATCGTCCCGACGAAGATCTCCGCGTCGACCTTCTCTCCGGTGACGCCGGAGTACATGACCTCCTTGCCGGACGACTTGAAGCCGTGCTCCTCTAAGCCGCCGCGAAGCTCCTCCTCGTCTTCGCCCTGGAACGGCGTGCCGTCGACGCGCTCGCCGCGCAGCGAGCCGACCTTCCCGCCGAGCATCTCCAGCACGTGGCCGACCGTCATCCGCGACGGCAGCGCGTGGGGATTCATCACGAGGTCGGGGACGACCCCCTCCTCGGTGAACGGCATGTCCTCCTGGGGTGCGAGGTGGCCGACGACGCCCTTCTGTCCGTGTCGGGACGCGAACTTGTCGCCCAGCTCGGGGACGCGCTGGTCGCGCACCTTCACCTTCGAGAGCTTCGACCCGTCCTCTCCCTCCATCAGCGTCACCGTGTCGACGACGCCGTCCTCTCCCGACCGCATCGTGACCGAGGTCTCGCGCCGCTTCTGAGGCGAGAGTCCGCCCATGTCGTCGGGCTCCTCGAGGAAGCGCGGGGGGCTGGTCTTGCCGAGCAGGACCGAGGACTCGTTCACCTTCGTCTCCGGGTTGACGAGGCCGTCCTCGTCGAGGTGGGTGTAGGCGTCCTCGCCGCGCGCGCCGCGGACGTCCTGGTCGGGGATCTCGAACCGGTCCTCCTGTCCGCCGGGGTATCGGCGCTCCTCGCCCTCGTACGTCCGGAAGAAGTGAGAGCGCATCAGCGCGCGGTCGACGGAGCCCTGGTTCATCACCAGCGCGTCCTCGATGTTGAACCCCTCGTAGGACATCACGGCGACGACGAAGTTCTGTGCCGCCGGCCGCTTGTCGAAGCTGATCTGGTCGGACGTCTGCGTCTTCACCATCGCCAGCTGCGGATAGTGCAGCAGGTGCTGGCGCGTGTCCGGCCGGATCCGGTAGTTGGCGGAGGGGAGTCCGAGCGACTGCTTCATCATCCCCGCGCCCATCGTGATTCGGGGGCTCGCGTTGTGCTCGGGGTACGGGATCATCCCCGCGCCGATGCCGAACACGAGCTGCGGGTCGATCTCGAGGTGCGTGTGGTCCTCCGTCACGTCCTCCTCGTCGACCGCGACGAGGATGTCCTCCTCCTCTTCGGCGTCGATGAACTCGACGTAGCCGCGGTCGACGAGGTCCTCGAACTCGACGTCGCCGCGGTCGAGCGCGTCGATCTCCTCGTCGCTCAACAGCGGCTCGCCGTTCTCGACGACGATCAGCGGTCGCCGGGCGCGCCCGGCGTCCGCGTTGACGATCACCTCCTGGGTGCGGTCCTTGACCGAGACGTTCACCATCTCCGAGACGTCGCCTCGGCGGCGCGCCTCGCGGATCTGTTCGGCGAGCGCCTCGGGGTCCGGATGGGTCCCGACGAGGCTCCCGTTGACGTACACCTTCGCTTCGCGTTCTGCCTGTGCCATGTTAGTCGTCCGCCGTCTGTCGTTCGACGCCCTCGATGCCGGGGATCCCCTCGACACCCATCGACGCCAGTTCTCGTTTCAGCCCCTGTTCGTCCTCGACGGTCTGTGAGAGCTCCATCGCCTGCGCGAAGTTCTTCACGAGCCCGCAGTTCGGCCCCTCCGGCGTCTCGGAGGGACAGATGCGACCCCACTGGGTCGCGTGGAGGTCTCGCGCCTCGAAGTGCGGCTGCGACCGCGACAGCGGCGAGCGCAGCCGGCGCAGGTGCGAGAGCACGCCCATGTAGTCCGTCCGGTCGACGAGCTGGGAGACGCCGGAGCGGCCGCCGACCCAGTTGCCCGTCGCGATCGGGTGTTCGAGTCGCTCGGTCAGCACGTCCGACCGCACGACCGTGTTGACGGTGAGCTGCCGGTTCCGCATGTTCGCTCGCTCCAGCTGGTACTTCACGTCGCGCGCCAGCTTGTTGAGGGCGGTGCGGAACAGGTCGCGCATCAGGTCGCCGGAGACCTTCAGGCGCTTGTTGGCGTAGTGGTCCTTGTCGTCGGACTCGCGGCGGTCCAAGGCGAGCTCGAAGCACGCCTCGGCCATCCGGCAGAGGTAGTACGCCTTGTTGATGCGCACGTCCTCCTCGTCGACGCCCTCCTCGTGGAGGTGCGGGAGGAGGTAGCGGTCGATGACGTAGTTCGCCCGCTTGAGCTGGTAGTTCTTCCCCTGCCCGCTCGCGACGCGCTCGCCGAGGGTCTCGATGGCTCCCTCGGTGGTCTGCACCTCCGCCTCCTCTAAGTTCTCCAGCATGAACTTCACGATCTCGGGGTCGTCCGAGACGCGGTGGACGATCTCCTCGTCCGACTCCAGCCCGAGCGCCCGGACGAGGGTCACGAAGTCGATCGAGCCCGAGACGGACGGGAACGACACCTCGAGCAGCCCCTCGCGGTTGCGCTCACAGAGCACGAGCGCGCGGTAGCCGCGGCGCTGGGAGAACGTCTTGGCGACCTGGATCTCGTCGCCGTACTTCGAGTCGTACTCCGCGAGGATCTTGTTCGGCGCGAGGTCCTCCGAGGTCATCAGCACGCGCTCGGAGCCGTTGACGATGAAGTAACCGCCGGGGTCGACGGGGTCCTCGCCGATGTCGATGAGCTCCTCGTCGGAGAAGCCGGCCATGTTGCACTTGTCCGAGCCGACCATGATCGGCATTCGGCCGACCTTGGTCTCCGTCGTGTCGACGACCTGTTCGGGCTCGTCCTCGCCCCCGCGCACGATGGACATCTCCATGAACACGGGCGCGGAGTAGGTGATGTTGCGGAGCCGGGCCTCTTGGGGGTACAGCAGTTCCTCTGAGCCGTCGGCCTCGCGGACGCGCGGGGTGACCATCCGCACGTCGCCGAGCTCGACGTAGACGGGCTCTTGGCCCTCCTTGTCGCCGATGTCGGTCTCGATCGTCTCCTTCTCGTCGACGACCTCCTGCATGCCGCGGTCGAGGAAGTTGTTGAACGATCGGAAGTGATGTTCGGCGAGCCGTTCGTCCGAGAAGTACTCGCGTGAGACCACGCGTCGGTCTTGCCTGTTCATGAGACGACCAGTCGGTACACGACCGCCTCCTCGGTCGTGCGGGAGTTTCGAACGATCTTCACCACGTCGCCGACCTCGGCCTCGTCGGGGAGCGCGGGATCCGTGCGTTTGATCTTCGGCAGGTTCGTCCGCTTCACGTCGTACTCCGCCAGGACCTCGTCGATCTCGTCGGCGTCGAGAAGGACGTGGTCCGGGACGAGTTCGTGTTGGCTTACGTCTACCATGGGTGGTGGTTATTGAGAGAAGCTATCACGAGATACTACAGACAGCTATATGCGCCAACGGCATAAGGCTTGCCAACCGCGTCGCCGCGCACGGCTCACGACGGGGGGCGTGCGATACTCTCACTCATGCGGTTATCCTACAAAAGAGTACCGCCGCGATCGACGAAGACGACCGGCCGCTGCCCTGTCACCCGTCCCCACCGTCGCCGGCGATGACAAGCCTTATTTGCCAGACAGGGGTACCAACGACTGCGACAAGCCCGGATGGTGTAGTGGCCCATCATACGACCCTGTCACGGTCGTGACGCGGGTTCAAATCCCGCTCCGGGCGTCCCCCGTTTCGGGGCGCTGTCGCCTGTCTGCCCGGATGGTGTAGTGGCCCATCATACGACCCTGTCACGGTCGTGACGCGGGTTCAAATCCCGCTCCGGGCGTTCCGTTGCGAGCAATAAACGAGCGGTGAGCTTCGCGAACCGCGAGTCCGGTCGAAACGGAACCACGCTGAAAGAATTTGCATCTGAGGACGAGCGAACGACGTGAGCGACGTCCTCCGGGTTCAACTCCCGCTTCGGGCGTATTCTGTCGACTCCGACTGGCGAGCGGAGCGAGCCGGTCGTCGCGTTCAGCAGTCTCCGAGGCCGCCGGTCAGCCGTCCGCCGCTACAGATCGAGCAGCTCCCGCAGCTCCGCCACCAGCGACACCGTTTTTTCGTCCGGCTCCTCGCCATTCGCGACGGGGGTCCGCCCGTCGTACGTCTCGTGGACCATCGAGACGCCCTCGGCGAGGGTGTCGAGCCCGTAGCCGCCCTCGAGCACGTACGCGGTCGCGGCGCCGACGTCGTCGGCGATCGAGCGGATCCGGTCGGTCAGGATCGCGTACCCCTCCGAGGAGACGCGCATCCGCGAGATCGGGTCGTGGCGGTGGGCGTCGAACCCGGCCGAGACGATCAGGAGGTCCGGGTCGAACCGGCCGATCGCCGGCCCGATCGCCTCGTCGACGGCGTAGCGGTAGTCGGCGTCGCCGGCGCCGGCGGCGAGCGGAAGGTTCACCGTGGTCCCCTCCCCGTCGTCGCGGCCGACCTCCTCGAGGCCGCCGGTGTCCGGGTAGAGCCCCTTCTCGTGGATCGACGAGTAGAGCACGTCGCCCCGGTCGTAGAACACGTCCTGGGTGCCGTTCCCGTGGTGGACGTCCCAGTCGAAGATCGCGACCCGGTCGGCGTCGCCCTCGTCGAGGACGGTCTGGGCCGCGACGGCGGCGTTGTTGAAAAAGCAGAACCCCATCGCGTCGTCGGGGACCGCGTGGTGGCCCGGCGGGCGGCCGAGCGCGAACGGGGTGTCTCGGCCGTCGGCCCCGTCGAGCGCCGACCGCGCCGCCCACTGCGCGAGGCCGGCGGCGGTGAGCGCGGCGTCCCAGGTCCCCTCGCTCGCGACGGTGTCGGGGTCCCAGCTCCCGCCGCCGCCGTCGACGAACGCCTCGAGCTCGTCCACGTACTCCCCGTCGTGGACGGCGACGACCTCCTCGCGGGTCGCCGGGGGCGCCTCGGCGTACTCGACCCCGTGCCGCTTGGCGAGCCCCCGGCGGATAGCGCGCAGGCGGTCCGGATTTTCCGGGTGCCGTTCCCCCGTGTCGTGTGCGAGGCACCGCTCGCTGTAGCCGAACCGCATCTACTCGAACAGCGCGAAGTACGTCTCGATGTCCTCGGCCTGTACGGTCCGCCGGTCGGCGTGTCGCGCGAGCGTCGCGGCCGCGCTCGCGACGTTGTCGGCGTAGTCCTCCAAGATGTCGGCCAGCGCGATCCGCGCGTCGACGCCGACTCGGTAGCGGTCGTCGATCCGGAGCCGCGCGATCCGGTCGATGGGCGCGACGGGGAGGGTGAGCTCCTCGCGGGTGATCACCTGCTCGACGCCGAAGTCCGACGCCATCAGCGTCTTCCGTCCGTCGTCGGTCGCCCGTTCGGCCGCGTCGATCGCCAGCTCCGCGCCGTGCGCCTGGATGCGGCGCGCCAGCTCCTCGGCGGCGTCGGCGCTGACGCGAAGCTCCCCGGCGTTCCGCCGGATGATCCCGTCGACCGGCGCGAACGGCAACTCGACACTCATACACACAGTCGCGTCCGTGTACCGTATAACGCTTTCCGTTACCGGCGTTCCGCGCCCGAGCGCTGGCGTCGCGGCCGCTCGACGCGTCGCTCTGACGCTCCGCGCGTCGCTGTATCACGCGGGGTCTCGTCGTGTGCGCGCGGCGCTCCCCGTCGCGGGTAGAAGACGCGATCGCCGCACGCACCGGCGCCCGTGGCGGCTAGAACACGTCCTCCGCGTCGATCGTCCCGTCGCGTTCCGCGCCCCGAACGGTGATCTCCTCGCCGAGCCGGAGGCTCGCGTCCGTCTCGACGCTCTTCGTCCGCTGTCCGTCGTCCAACACGACGGGGTCGCCGGTCTGCACGACGGTGCCCGTGAACTCGACCTCCTCCGCGGCCGCGGTCGCGGTCGCCGCGCCGCCGGACGACTCGGCCGCTACGGCGTCGGCCGCCGCGGCTCCACCGTCGCCCCCGGCGCCGCTCTCGCCGCCGCTCCCGTCGTCACTGGGGCCGCTCCTCTCGTCGGCAAACGCGCCCAGGCCGGCCTCGGCGCCGTCCCGCTCTCGGTCGTCGGTTCCGCCCGCGGCGCCCGTCGCCTCCGATCCCCCGTCGAGGACGGTGACCGTCGAGCGCCAGTTCGCGGACGCCTCCAGGTCGTCCTGCCAGCCGTCCTGGATCTCCACGTCGGTGAAGACGACGCGGTCGGCCAGGTCGATGTCGCGGTCGGCCTTGTCGCCCCACAGCGCGACGCGGATCTCGCCGGTCTCGTCTTTGATCCGGACGTTGCGAACCTGTCCCTCGCTGCCGTCGTCGCGGTCGAACGTGCGCACCGGGTCCGTCTCGATGACGCCGCCGCCGATGTCGACGGTCTCGCCGATCTTCAGGTCGGCGATGTCGGTCGTCTCGGGCACGTACTCGACGTCCTCGTCGACGCGCTCGACGGTGCCGCGGTCGCCGACGTGGAGCTCCAGGTCCCCGTCGCGCTCGCGGACGTAGCCGTCGCCGACCTCGACGACCTCGCCGGCCTCGAACTCGTCGGCGAGGTCGGCCTTGTCGTCCCACAGCGTGACGCGAACGCGGCCGGTCTCGTCGCCGACCGTGAGGTTGGCCACGCGTCCCTCGCTGCCGTCGTCGCGGTCGAACGTCCGGACCGAGTCAGTGTCGAGCACCTGTCCGACGAGGTCGACGTCGGAGGCGCCGAGCGAGAGGTCCTCGACGCGGTAGGTGTCGAGCACCTGCACGTCGACCTCGGCGTCCTCGTCGGGCTCGACCTTGTCGGCGCTCACCTCCAGCCCGCTGTACCCCTCCTTCGGCCGCCCCATGACGCGGAGCACCTGTCCGACCTCCAGCTGCTCCTCGGCCGCCGCGGCCATCTCGTCCCAGAGGGCGACCCGCACGGAGCCGGAGGCGTCCGCGACGTCGACGTTGCAGACGCGCCCCTCCTCGGCGTCCTCGCCGTCGCGCTCGAACGTCCGGACGTCGCCGATGGAGGTCACCTTCCCGAGGAACTTCACGTCGTTCATCCCGGGCTCGATGTCGGCGATCGTGTCGGCCTCCTCGTCGCGCAGCTCGTGGGCGATGAGCATCGCGGCCGTCTCCTCGTCGGCGAGCCCGCCCATCTGCTCGACCTTGTCCTCGACCGCCGCCTCGAACTTCTTGAACTCGACGTCGGTGTCGAGATCCTCGTAGACGTCCTCTATCACTCCCATACGCGTACCTCCTCGGTTGTCGAGTCCGCGGATAAGCGTTGTCCTTGCGGGGGTCTCGCTGCCGGACCGGTGTCCGCCGCCCGTCGGGCCCGCGGCGTCGCCGTCGGGGATCGAGGTTCCGTCATACCGATCCCTCGGTCCGCTCGATACAAAAGGTGTGCAATCCGCGCCGGGCCGACCCGGTCGGCCGGCGAACGCCGCGGTCGACCGCGATCGCTCTCGTTCGCGTCGTGTGCGACCCCCCGCCACGCGGCTCGCGGACCGTAACCGTCTTAAGTTCTACCGCGGTACGTTCGTTTGAGTCCTGGTAGGGTAGTGGACTATCCTCTTGGCTTGCGGAGCCAGGGACCGGAGTTCAAATCTCCGTCAGGACGCTCACTTTGCGGCTGTCTCACTCCGTTCGACAGCCGCGGCGTTCGGTCCTGACGTGCCCTGCGCTCGCTCCGCTCGCGGCGTCGCCGCTCGCCACGAGGGCTCCCTGCGCTCGCCCTCGCCCCGCTCGCGCAGGACTCCGTCAGGACGTTTTCGGACACACCAAACGGCGAGCGTAGCGAGCCGTGGGTGCACCTGCGGCCGCAGACCGCGCGCTAGTCGTGCGGATGGAACCGATTCATTGCCTGTCTGACCGCGTCCGAGTCGCCGATAAACGTCACGTGGTCGCCGAGTTCGAGGACGCTGTCGGCCGAGGGAACGTGATTCTCGCCGTTGCGGCTGACGACGGCGACGAAGGTGCCGTCGGGGATCTGCGAGTGGAGCTCCCGAATGGTCTTGCCGGCGACCCGCTCGGAGGTCACCTCGATCTCTTGTACGTCGTGGCTGTCGCCGAGCTCGTTCATCCAGTGGGTGAGCGCCGGGCGCTCGATCTCGTCGTCGATGGCCACCGCGGTCGCGGTCGAGGCGTCGATGGCCGTCACGCCGAGGCTCTCGAAGGCGTCGACGTTCGCCGGCTCGTTCACCCGCGAGTACACCGACTCGACGCCGAACTTCGTGATCGCGAGCTGGCACGCGAGGAGGTTGATGTCATCGTCGCCGGTCGTCGCGACGAACCGCTTGGCCTTCTCGATCTCGGCTCGACGGAGGGCGTCGGCCTCGCTCCCGTCGTCCTCGCGGACGGTGAATCCGGCGGACCGCGCCTCCTCGACCGCGTCGGGATCGGTTTCGATGACGACGACGAACTCGCCTCTGTTCTCCAGTCGTGTGGCGAGCGCCCGTCCGATCCGGCCCCCGCCGATGATGATTGTGCGCATTGGTGTCACTCCGAGGTAGTCGCCGATCTGCCGCGCCAGCCCGGCCTCGACCGCGACGGTGGCGAAGATGACCGCGAACACCGTCCCGATCAGCAGCTCGCCCGCCGCGACGTTCCCGGCGAGCTCCAGCTCGATCGCGAACAGGGTCGCCACGCTCGCCGGGACGATCCCGCGCGGGCCGACGCCCGCGATGAACAACCGCTCCGGCCACGTGAACCGCTCGACGCCGACGGTGGCGATGAGCGCACCGAGGGGGCGGAGCACGAGCACGATCACGAGTACGATTGCGACCGCGCCGAGCCCGAGCTGCAGGATCGCCCCGACGTCGATCAGCGCCGCCAGCGAGATGAACACGAACGAGAGGACGACGAGCGTCGTGTTCTCTGCGAACTCCTCGATCTCCACTCTGTTGTCGATGTCGAGGTTCCCCAACAGCATCCCGCTCGTCGCCGCCGCCGCGATGCCCGCCTCGGCGGCGACGACCTCCGCGGCCCCGAACGCCCCTACCGCCGCCGCCAACACGAGGAATTGCGCCGCCTGCACGTCGCGTTCGGGGACGAATTCGCTGTCCAACAGGAGGTAGATCGCCGCCGCCGCGAGCGCTCCCGCGGCGATCCCCACCCCGAGCCGCTGGAGGAACGCCAGCACGGTCGCTTCGACGCCGAGGTCGTCGAGCAGCAGCGTCTCGAAGATCACCACGGCGACGATCGCGGCGGTCACGTCGTTGACGATCCCCTCCGTCTCGAGCGCGGTCGCGACGTGGTCCCTGACGCGGACGACGTTGAGTATCGGCGTGATCACGGTCGGCCCGGTCGCCACGAGCAGCGCGCCGATGAGCAGCGCGATCTCCCAGTCGGTCCCCCCGAAGAGCCGGACCGCGGCGGCCGTCCCGAGGAACATCACCAGGGCGCTGACCGTCACCAGCCGGAGCGACACCGTCGACGCCCCCCGGATCCGCTCAAGCCGCAGGGCGAACGCGCCCTCGAAGACGATGATCGCGACACTGATTCCGACGATCACCTCCAGCCCGCTCCCGAACGTCTCCAGCGTCACGAGCCCCAGCACCTCCGGGCCCAGCACAACCCCGAGGAGGAGGTAGAAGACCACGCTCGGGACCTTCAGCCGGTGGGCGAGAAGCTGCACGACGAGCCCGGACACGAGAATAGCTGCGATGACCGGTAACAGACTACTAGACACGTCTACGATCGGCATGGACGCCCGATACCGTCAGTGTACTGGTGCCGCGCCCGAGCGGTCCCGCCGCGCCCAGCAGCTTCGCTTTTACGTCGTCGCCGTCGAGAGTCGGTCATGACGGAGCGCGAGCCGACCGCCGGCGACGACGTCGACGCCGCGACCGCCCCCGGGGATCCCCCGTCCGTTTCCGCCGCCCTCGCCGCCGGCGCCGCCCTGTTCAACGAGGGGCACGTCCTCGCGGCTCACGAGCTGTGGGAGGCGGCGTGGCTCCCCCTCGTCGACGGGCCCGACGAGCGCCTGCTCCACGGGCTGATCGCGGCCGCGGCGGCGACCCACCACGCGACGGAGCGGAACTGGTCCGGCGCGGTCGGCTGTGCGGCCAACGCCGTGACGTACCTCGGGGAACTCGCCGACGCGGCTCGCGGCGTCGACGTCGCGCGCGTCCGGGAGTGGTGCCGGCGGGTCGCCGCCGACCCCGAGGTCGTCGAGCGCGCGTCGCCGCCGGCGGTCCGGATCGACGGATCGGCGCCGCGGTTCGACGACCTGGACCTCGCGGCGGCGCTGCTCGCGGCGACGGCCCTCGCCGACGCGGTCGAATCGGGCGACTCGAGGACGTTCGAGGCGGCGGCGACGCTCGCGCGGGAGGAGCGCGGCACCGGCCGAACGCGGTTCGCGGAGCTCATCTTCGCGTTCCTCCGCCGGCCCGACGCGCGGCCGCAGGTCGCCGCGCGGCTCGCCGACCACGTGGAACGGGAACGGCGGAAGCGAAGCGACGTCGAGGACCTCTTTTGAGCCCCGCCGTCAGGCGCCGTCGGTCGGGGTGTCGGGGTCCGACGGGAAGTTGGGCTCCGCGGCGGGATCTTCGGTGACGGGGTCGGCGTCGCCGGTGTCGCCGTCGGTCTCGGTCGCCGCGGCTCCGTCCTTCGGCTCGCCCTCGAAGGTGTAGTCCGCGGAGTTGTCGGCCGGATCGTAGCCGAGCACCTCGCGGGCGCGCTCGATAGAGTAGTAGCGCCGGTCGTTGTTCGAGATGCCGTAGACGATCTCGTAGCCGTAGTCGGCCCGGAGACACCGGTCGAACAGGTGCGCGCAGTCGCGGTGCGAGAGCCACATCGCCTGCCCGCGTTCGTACTCCCGGGGCGGGTGGTCCTTCGTGAGGTTCCCGATGCGGACGCAGACGACGCTCATTCCGTACTCGTCGTGGTAGAACCGCCCGAGCGCCTCGCCGGTCGCCTTCGAGACGCCGTAGAGGTTCCCCGGCCGGGGGAGCTCGGTGCCGTCGAGCCGATAGTCGTCGTCGGTGCGGTAGAGGTCCGGCGTGCGGTCGTCCGTCTCGTATCCGCCGACCGCGTGATTCGAGGAGGCGAACGCGAACCGCTCGACGCCGGCCTCGGCGGCCGCGCGCATCACGACCTGGGTCCCGTCGATGTTGTTCCGCAACACGGAGTCCCACGGCGCCGTCTTCCGCGGGTCGCCCGCGAGGTGGATCACGGCGCCCACGCCGTCCATCGCCTCCCGGACCGTGCGGTCGTCGGTGATGTCCGCGACGTACCGGTCGGCGTCGGTAACTCTGTCGGGCACCTTCGCCGGCGGCAGCGGCTCTCTGTCGAGGAGTCGCCACTCGTAGTCGTCGCCGATGCCGCGGAGGATGGCCTGTCCCACCCGTCCACCGGCGCCCGTCAGCAGGACCGGGTCGTCCATTCGGTCGTACGTGGGCGGGAGACGGGCATATATGACACGGTTCGGCCGCAAAGCGGTCGATCGTGCCGAGAACGCGGGTACACGTCCGGGGGCAGAGCGTCGAGAACGCGACCCGCGGCCGCGACCTACAGCTTCTCGCGGGAGATCGAGACGCTGGTCGGCGTGATGACGATCTGGTCGTCGCCCTTCTGGACGATGTCGCCGTCGACCTCTCGGGCGACCTGTCGCAGCTCGTCCATGATGTGTTCGATCGTGCGGTCCGACGTGGAGTGGCGGGTGATGTCGGCGATGACGAAGTCGCCGTCGTAGACGGCGTCTTTGATCGGGATGACGTCGCTCTGGTCGCCGATCTCCGCGATGTGTACCCGCATCCCGGTGTCCGCGTGCGCCTCGGCGAAGTCGTCGAGGTCGAGCTCGACGTAGTCGTCGACGGAGCGGTTCCCGCCCCCGCCGAGGATCTTGCTCATGATGCCCATACACACTACACGTCGAGGTCGGACATTAGTTCTTACGTCAGACGCTCCGTCTCGCCGGCCGTCAGCGACGCTCGCCGAGCCGCTCCTGCCACTCCTGCACTCGCGCGAGCAGCTCCACCGGCGCGGTCGCCTCGACGTCGACGCCGCTCAGCTCCTCTATCACGGCGCGGGTCTCGGGGCCGAGCCGGTCGGCCGCTGCGGCCTCCGCGGTCTCGGAGCCGGCGGCGGGACCGCTCGGGGCGTTCGCCGCCGGCTCCGGCTCCGTTCCGTTTCGTCCCTCGTTCGAACCGTCCGGGCTCCCCGCGGCCGCTCCGGAGTCGCGGTCGCCCGCGAACGACCCGGACGAGAGGTCGAAGACGACCTGCTTCGTGTCCTCGTCGCTCCCGGTCCCGGGTCCGCTCCCCTCGGCGCCGGCGCCGCTCCCCGACCCCTTCGCCTCGATCGCCTTCTCCGCGCGGAGCCGGTCGAGCACCTCGTCGGCGCGGCCGACGACGGGCGCCGGGATCCCGGCGAGGTCGGCGACGTGGACCCCGTACGACCGGTTCGTCGGCCCCTCCCGGACGGTCCGGAGGAACGTCACCTCGCCGTCGCGCTCGTCGACGGCGACGTGGACGTTCTCCACGCTCGGCAGGTGGTCCGCCAGCGTCGTCAGCTCGTGGTAGTGCGTGGCGAAGAGGGTCCGCGCGCGCACCTCGTTGTGGAGGTACTCGGTCGCCGCCCACGCGATGGAAATGCCGTCGTAGGTGGCGGTGCCGCGGCCGACCTCGTCGAGGATCACGAGCGAGTCGGCGGTCGCCGAGTGGAGGATGTTCGACAGCTCCTGCATCTCGACCATGAACGTCGAGCGCCCCTGCGCCAGCTCGTCGAGCGCGCCGACCCGAGTGTAGATGCCGTCGACGAGCCCCACCTCGGCCGCCCGCGCGGGGACGAACGAGCCGGCCTGCGCGAGCAGCTGGATCAGCGCCGCCTGCCGCATGTACGTCGACTTCCCGCTCATGTTCGGCCCGGTGACGATCAGGAAGCCGCGCTCGTCGTCGAGCCGGAGGTCGTTCGGCACGAAGTCGGTGGTCCGCTCGACGACGGGGTGGCGCCCGGCCTCGACGTCGAGCCGGCGCTCGTCGGTCAGCTCGGGGCGCGTCCAGTCGTTGCCGGCGGCGTGGGTCGCCAGCGACGCGAGCGCGTCGACCTCGGCGACGACGCGCCCGACGTCCTGGAGCAGCGCGGCGTCGCTCGCGACGCGCTCGCGCAGCGCCTCGAACAGCTCGTACTCCAGCTCGCCGCGGGCCTCCTCCAGCCGCAGCACCTCCCGCTCCCGCTCCGCCAGCTCGTCGGTGACGAACCGCTTGGAGTTCTTCAACGTCTTGATCTCGCGATACCCCTCGGGCACCTGGTCGGCGACCGACTTGCCGACCTGGATGTAGTAGCCGTCCGTCTTGTTGCGGTCGACCGTGACGTGGCTGAGCCCGTGCCGCCGCTTCTCGCGCTCCGCGAGCGTGTCGAGCCACTCCAGCGCCTCCTCGTGGCTCGCGATCAGCTCGTCGAGCTCGTCGTCGTACCCCTCCCGGAGCAGCCCGCCCTGCGTCTTCGCCTTCGGCGGGTCGTCCGCGAGGGCGTCGGCGAGCTCGCCGTGGAGGGCGCGGGCGCGCTCGCGGTCGAGTCCCTCCAGTACCTCCGCGACCGGCGACTCCGCGAGCGGGGTCCCGTCGACGGCGTCGAGCATCGCCGGCACCAGCGCGAGCGTGTCGCGCACCGAGAGGAGCTCTCGCGCCCCCGCGCTCCCGCTCGTCGCCCGCGCGGCGAGCCGTTCGAGGTCGTACGCGTCCCCCAGCGTCTCGCGCAGGCGGTCACGCGCGAGCGCCGCCGCCGCCAGCGCCTCGACCGCGTCGAGCCGGCGGTCGAGCGCCACCCGGTCGCGCCGCGGCCGCGTGAGCCACTCGCGGAGCAGCCGCCCCCCGGCCGCGGTGACGGTGTGGTCGACCGTCTCGAACAGCGACCCCTCGCTCTCGCCGCGCATCGTCTCCGTGAGCTCGAGGTTGCGCTGGGTCGTCGCGTCGACGTCGACGTGGTCGCCGTCGCCGTACGCCGTGAGCCGGGTCATCGACGCCAGCACGCCGGCGCCCGTCTCCTCGACGTAGCCGAGCACGGCGCCGGCGGCGCGCAGGGCGAGGTCGGAGTCGACGCCGACGCTGTCCGCGGTCTCCCGGCCGAATTGCTCGCGCACAGCGTGTTTCGCCCGGCCCGGCGCGAACGCCTCCGCGTCGAACACCGATATCGACCCCGACAGGTCCTCGCGCACCGCACCGAGCAGCCGGTCGTCGTTGCGGACGCGGGGGCCGGGGAGCACCTCCGCGGGGTCGAACCGGTACAACTCCGCCCGGAGGTCGCTCTCGTCGTCGACCTCGGTGACGAGGAACCGGCCCGTGGTGACGTCCGCCAGCGCGAGTCCGTAGGGGCCGCCCGCCTCACCGTCCTCCCGGACGACCGCGGCGAGGTACCGCGCGTCGTCGTCGGCCGTCTCCAGCAGCGTCCCGGGCGTGACGACGCGGGTGACCTCCCGGGCGTGGCCGTCGTCCGTCTCGTACTGGTCGGCGACGGCGACCCGGTAGCCGCGCTCGACGAGCGCCTTCACGTAGGGGGTCAGCTCCGAGAGCGGGACGCCCGCCATCGGGTACGACGAGCCGTGCGAGGACTTCTGTGAGACCGTCAGGTCGAGCTCGTCGGCGACCAGCTCGGCGTCGTCCGCGAAGAACTCGTAGAAGTCGCCGCACTGCATCGCCAGCACGTCCGCGTCCGTCTCCGCCTTCAGGTCGAGGAACTCCCCGACGATCCCCGTTGCCATACGTCCGTACTCCCGCCGTGGGCGGGTAAAACCCTGCGGGTGTCACGCGGCGAGCCTAGCCGAGCCGATTCCGACGCGTGGTCGTCCGGTGTATCATCCCGGAGACGCCGAAGAGGGCCGCGAAGAGGATCGCGTACGCGTACCCGGAGACGCTCGCGAACGGGACGGTTCCGACCGCTGCGGCCCCGCCGAGCAGCCCGCAGACGACCGCGAGGCCCACGTAGTACTCGCTCCACAGGATCTCGTTTTCGCTGACCACCTCGAGGTACACCTCCAGCTGTCGGCTCTCCTCCGTCAGCGACACGATCCCCCTGTCGGGCTCGTACGCGATGAACCCGCTTTCGGCCAGCTTCGGCAGGTGCGACTGGTGGAGCGCGGTGTACACGCGCTTCCGCTGTTTGTACGTCACCTCGGGGATCGCGAGGTCGTTCTCCCACGCCGCCAGCTGCTCGGCGATATCCCGCACGCGCGCGACCTCCCCACGTTGCTTCAGGTACTTGATCACGTTTCGGCGCCGGCGGTTGCTCAGCGCCGTGAACACCTCGTCTCGCGAGGGTCCCTCGTCCGCGTCGTCGTCGGCCGCTTTGGTGAGTTGTGTTGGCATGACACGGTTACTGCTTGCGTACTTATTATTTCTAGAGAATATATCATTTTCTATTATCATTTCCCTGTTTTTGGTCTCTCATAGAATAGGTCAAACCCCACCGACTGAACCGCTCTCTCCGGTGATACTCTACGAAATATCTCGGACACCGAACGACCTGTATCCGGTCCTCTCCGGAACTATCTAGTTTTGTATGTCTCTTCGCATCCTCGTTCGGCTGCTTCGTCCCGCGTCTCACTCACTCGGCCGCACGATCGGCGGTATGCCGTTCATACATACGACCGCTCGGCGCCGATCAGGGGTATGACGACGTCACACGACACCCGTCTCGGTCGCGTTCGCCGTCCCGAGTACACCGGCGAGAACCGCTGTCTCCCGTGTACTGCGGTCAACGTCGCGATCGGCGTGGCTGCCGCGGTCGCGGTCGGATCGGTCACGGCGCCCGGGCTCGGCGCTCTGGTCCTCCTCGCTTCACTCGCCGCTATCTGGCTGCGCGGCTACCTCGTCCCCGGGACGCCCGAGCTCACGAGGCGGTACCTCCCCGAACGCGTGCTGCGGCTGTTCGGAAAGGGGCGGAAGGCCGTGCCCCCGACCGACATCGACGCGGAGTCGTACCTGGTGTCGGCGGACGTGCTCGTCGAGACCCCCGACGGGGACGATCTCGCCTTCGCCCCGTGGTTCGAGTCGGCGTGGCGGACACACCTCGCCGAGCTGCGCGACGCGGCCGAGACCGCGTTCGACGACGCGACGGTGGGCGCTGCGGCGGGCGAGCCGGCGGGGGCGACGGCGGTCGACGATCACGCGCTCGCCGCGCCCGCACCCGACGGTGCTCATCCCGCCTCTCCCGCCGACGTCGTTGCCCTCGCGGGACTCACCGGGCTCGACGAGGACGGGCTGTCCCTGTGGTGGCGCGGCGACGCGGGGTTCGCGCACGCCGACGGCGAGCGCGTCGGTCGCTGGGAGTCCCGCGCCGCGTTTCTCGCGGACGTCGCCGCGGACCGCGCGCTGATGGCGCACCGCGACGACTGGACGTCGCTCCCGCTCGCCTCCCGGAGCGGCGTACTCGGCGCGCTCCGGCTGTTCGTCGAGCGCTGCCCGACCTGTGAGGGGCCGGTGCGCCTCGAGGAGCGCGTGGTCGAGTCCTGCTGTTCGAGCTACGAGGTCGTCGCCGGCCGGTGTACCGCGTGTAACGCGCGGCTGTTCGAGATCGATCTCCCGCCGTCGCTCGCGAGCGAATAATACGACGTGACCGACCGTTCCGCGGTGAACACCTCCAAAGCCCCAGCCGCGAGGAGCGCACACGCTCGCTGCGCGCTTCGGTCGTTCGCTGCGCGGGATGCGACTATCCTTCCCGCTTGCACTGCTCGCGGGACCGCGACCGCACCTCACACCTCCCCAGCCTCGTCGCTGGCGGCGACAGCCGCCAGCGACTCCCTCGCGCGACGCTCCTCGCGGCCGCCTCCGGCGGCCGCTCGCAGGCGCGCACCACCGCAACTGCCTGTTTGTTTATAACTAGGTCGGCGGGTCGCAGAAATCGGCGGTCGTTTCAGCTCCTGCCCCGCGAGAGCAGGCCGTCGCGGCCGGCGCGGAGCTGTCGAAGCACGGAGAAGCGGTTCAGCCACAGCTGGTAGGCGCTCGCGGCGGCGAACAGCGCGAGCGCGAGGCTCGTCAACAGGACCGGGTCGACCGCGGAGACGAGCGGCGTCCCCAGAAGCGCCGCGAGCAGGACCGTCAGCGACACGATGCCGAGCGCGCGGTACAGCTCCGACCACGTCACTCCGCCTTTCGCGACGATCTCGGTGTACAGGGAGACGTCCCGCGCGTGTCGCGACAGCTCGATTCGCTGGATCTCTCGGTCGTACTCGATCACGCCCAGCTCCTCCAGCTTCGGTAGATGCGTCTGGACGAGGGACGTGTACACGCTCTCGCGACAGCGCTTCGGCGGCGGGCTCTCGCCCGTCTCGCGGCTCGCCACCAGCTCGGACAGCTCGTGGACCGTCACCGTGCCGCCGACGTTCCCGAGCTGTTCGAGGGCGCGCCGACGGCGCTCGTTCGCGAGGATGGCGTACACCTGCTCTGCCGGAAGGACGTCGGTTCGGAGTTTCATGGCTGTCTTCGACGCTCCCCGCGGTGGGGGATCGGTCGTTGCCCTTCCATCTTCTGTGGGGGGCATATGTATGCGCTAGTTACCCTCACGCCGGTCCGGGTCGGTGGTGTCTCCGTCCCAGAGTCGACCTCGCGAAATCGATAGCCCGTACCTCCATAGACGGCTCTCTTCCGCTCCGTCCGTCCTGTCGCGACGTCCGATGCAGCACGGGTCTCGTACCGGTCATTCCGTTCGAAGTACGGGAACCGTGCCGCGTTTTTGGCTCGGAGTAGGGGCGACGAACCGCCGAACGAACGCGGTGTTTGACCGCGCGAACCGTCCGTTCCACCGGATCGAATCCCCCGTTCGACGGTGACGTGGCTGCGCGTAACTACGACGGTATCCCTCGGAGGGGGGAGTACCCGATTCGGCTATCCAGCGTGGACGAAGGGCGAGTCGGCGAGAACCATGAATCCGGACACAAACGACACGATCGGACTCTCGCGGCGCAAGCTGCTCGCCGGCCTCGGCGCGGTCGGCGTGGCCTCCGCGGGGGCGGGACTCGGCACGACGGCGTACTTCAACGACACCGAATCGTTCGAGAACAACGGTCTCACGGCGGGCGAGCTCGATCTCAAGCTCGACTACCGCGCCACGTACGCGGGCGGCCCCGGGCGTATCGACGAGATCAACGGCTGGTACAGCGAGGACGGCCCGGGCGAGCCCTTCGAAGTCGTCGAGGAGGAGGACGGCGTCTACCTCATCGGCGAGGTCCCGAACATCGACGAGGGCGAGTGGCCCGACGTCGTCCAGGAGCGCGACTTTTGTGCGCCCGACGTGGGCCTGATCAACGGCGACCAGATCCCGGTCTTCGTCCTCGAAGACGTGAAGCCCGGCGACTGCGGCGAGGTGACGATCAGCCTCCACATCTGTGACAACCCCTCGTGGGTGTGGATGAACGGCGAGCTCACGGCGAACGACGAGAACGGACGGAGTGAGCCCGAGGGGATCATTGACGAGACCGGCGGCGACCCCGGCGAGGGCACGGGCGAGCTCGCCGACGCCATCGACGTGACGGTGTGGTACGACGAGAACTGCAACAACGTCCTGGACGCCGACACCGAGGAGGGAGGGGATTCGGTGTGCGTTCAGCTGGTGATCGACACGTCCGGCTCGATGGGTGGCAGCCGTATCGCCAACACGAAAAGTGGCGCGAAACAGCTCGCGGCGACCATCCTCGACGCGAATCCCGACAACCAGGTCGGCGTCACGCGGTTCAGCAACGGCGCGAGCACGCCGCAACCGCTGACAGACGACTTGGGGGACGTCGAGGCCGCGATCGACGGGCTCGGCGCGTCCGGTGGCACCAACGCGCAGGCCGGCGTGGACGCCGGTCAGGCCGAACTCGAGAACTGTCCCCACGACAACCGCGTGATGGTCGTCTTCGGCGACGGCGACATCAACACCGACGGCGGCGACGCGAAGGACGCCGGGACCGAGATCTTCGCGATCGGCGTCGGCGGCGCGAGCTTCAGCGACCTCGCGGACCTCGCCAGCGACCCCGCCGACGAACACGTGTTCTTCGCGATCGACGACGACGCGATCGAGCAGATCTTCGGACAGGTCGCCGAGACGATCACCGTCGGCGAGGAGATACTCTTCGAGGGATCGCTCGCGGACGCGATGGCGGCGCTCGAGGAGGGAATCGCGCTCGACGGCAACCGCTCCACCGAGGGTCGGGACCCGTTCGAGGGCGGCCTGACGCAGTGTATCGGCTTCGAGTGGTGCCTCCCGACCGACGTCGGCAACGAGGTCCAGACCGACTCCGTCGCCTTCGACCTCGGCTTCTACGCCGAGCAGTCGCGCCACAACGACGCGCCGGACGTCTCGATCAGCGGGACGGACGTCGACAGCAACAGCACCGGTAACGTGAGCGCTGACTAGCGCTTCGGAGCCACGCGGCTCCCCCGAGCGACACGCTCGCTCGGTTCCCGGCTCGGCGCCTTCGGGCGGCCGACGCGGCGGTTCGCGACCGCCGCCGGGAGTTCCCCACTGGGGATGATACAAATGAACGACGACACAATCGGACTATCGCGGCGCAAGATGCTGGTCGGACTCGGGGCGGTCGGCGTGGCCTCCGCGGGCGCTGGCCTCGGTACCACGGCGTACTTCAACGACACGGAGACGTTCGAGAACAACACGCTCACCGCCGGCGAGCTGGACCTGTTCGTCCACGTCAACTACTCCGAGGATCAGGGCAGCTACGGGAGCTGGTCGACCGAGCCCGGAACCTACGTCGACGGCAACGTCGTGGGCGGTGAGGAGGACGGCGAGCCGCTCAGCATCGAGGTTTCCGACCTGAAGCCCGGCGACTCCGGCGAGGGCGACTTCTGTTTCTCCATCGTCGACAACCCCGCGTACATGTGGATGTGCGGCGAGGTGACCGCGAACGACGAGAACGGGCAGACCGAGCCCGAGGCCGCGATCGACAACACCGGCGGCGACCCCGGCGAGGGCGACGGCGAACTCGCGGACGCGATGCAGGTGACCGTCTCGTACTGTACCAAGGACGACGACGAGCTGGTCCACGGCGAGGAGATCATCTCCGGTTCGCTGGCGGAGGTCATGGCCGCGCTCGACAACGGCGTCCCCCTGGCGGGCGACGGCGACGCGGACGCCCCGGTCGACGACCGCGCGCCCTTCGAGGGCGTCGAGTCTGCGTTCGATGACGACGAACCCAACGTCGCCGAGCAGTGCGTCTGCTTCGAGTGGGTCGTTCCCACCGACGTCGGCAACGAGATCCAGACCGATTCGGTCGCGTTCGACTTCGAGTTCTACGCGGTCCAGTCGCGCCACAACGACGGCTCGGCGAACCCCTGCATCACCTCCCGCGAGGTCGAGGGCTTCGGCAAGTTCGCGTACGAGGAGGACGCCGACGTGCTGTGGATCTCCAAGGCGCGCAACGGCGGCGAGAACACCTACGAGCTGATCGTGGGCGACGACAACGCCAACAGCGACACCGCCGACTACGACTTCGGCGGCAGCACCTTCGACGGCGAGCTCACCGTGGCGTACGACGCCGACAGCGGCGAGGCCACCCTGGAGCTCGCCAACGGCTCCACCACCGACGTCAGCTACGCCGTCAGCGACGCCGCCGGCGACGTGATCTCCATCGTCGCGCGCGGCGACGACGCGAGCCACCTCGCGAGCGTCTCGAACGTCCGGGTCAACGGGAGCGCCCCGACCGGCCCCGACGCGGTCGAGGCGGACGGCAGCGAGACCGTCTCGCTGCTGATCGAGGACGTCGACGCCAGCACCGACTGGGAGCTGACCGCGGACGTGGCGTTCGAGGGGCTCGACGACGACGCGGGCGCCCCGGACGAGAACCCCGCCGTGTACGTCGAGGTGCTCGACGCGTAGGCGGGCGCGTCACGAACGACGCGAGGGCGCGTTCCCTCCCTCGCTTCCTCCCACCTCGGACCCGCGCGGGCGGCCGACGACGACGGTTCGACGCCGTCGGTGGGACTTCCCCTCGGGGAATCACACTCATGACAGACAAAGACAACATCGACACGATCGGACTCTCGCGGCGGACGCTGCTGGCCGGCCTCGGCGCGGTCGGCGTGGCCTCCGCGGGGGCGGGACTCGGCACGACGGCGTACTTCAACGACACGGAGACGTTCGAGGACAACACGCTCACTGCGGGGAACCTCGACTTGCTGGTCGACTGGCAACAGACCTACGACTTCGGCGAGGGGCACACCTTCGTCAGCGCGCACCCCGACCACGACGGCGACGGCGAGCAGTCGGTCGAGATAGACGGCGACGTCTACAAATACAGCGACTTCCCGGACGAGGATGACGAGGACAGCAACGGGGCGAACCTCCCCGTGTTGAACTGCGAGAACATCCCGCCGCTGTCGGAGGCCGACTTCGGCACCGACCCCGTGACCGGCGAGGAGATGGAGACGCTGGTCCAGTTCACCGACGTGAAACCCGGCGACTCCGGCGAGGTCACCTTCTCTCTCCACCTCTGTGACAACCCCGGCTACATCTGGATGCAGGCGGACAACGTCACCGAGGACGGCGGCGCGTTCACGGAGCCGGAGGACGTCGCGGCCGGCGAGAACGCGGCGGACCTCGGCGACGCGATTCAGGCGACCCTCTGGTACGACGAGGACTGCGACAACGTGTACGACGCCACGTCTCCGGTCGACATCATGCTCACGCTCGACTTCTCGGGCTCGATGCTGTACGACCAGTTCGGCGGCGTGATCAGTGACGACGACATCGAAGTCGACGGCACCGAACGCAACGGGACCACGAAGATCGACCTCGTCGAACTCGGCACCCGCCAGTTCGTCGAGTACCTCGAGGGACAGGGCTCCGACGTCCAGGTCGGCGTCGCGTACTTCGACGGCGAAGGGAGCGACGACTCCGAACCACGGACCGGGATCTTACAGCCGCTGACCGACGACCTCGACGACGTCGACGACGCATTGTCGGGGCTCCGAGAAAAGGTCGCGAACCTCGTGACGGGTACTTCCCCCTCGGACCCGAACGACGACGACGGCGACCCCGACCCGTTCGCGAACGCCAACGGCATCGCCGAGGGAACCTACATCGGCGAGGGCGTCGACGATGCGCAGGACGAACTCGCGTCGAACGGCCGCAGCGGGGCCGACAAGCACAACATCATCCTCTCCGACGGGGAATCGTTCAACGGGACCGGCAGCACCCAGTTCTCCGACCCGGAGGACGCCGCCGCCGACGCCCGCGCGGCCTCGCCGGCGCCGGCGACCGACGTGTTCACCATCTCCGTCGGGAGCGCGAACGATGCGGTGCTCCAAGCGATGGCGGGCGCGGCCGGCAGCTCTGGCGACGAAGAGGCGTACTTCTTCGACGTCGACGACCCGCTCAACATCCCGGCGGTGTTCGGTACCCTCGCCGCGCAGACGGCCGGCGAGAAGGTCATCATGCAGGACACGCTCGGGACCGTCCTCGACGCGCTCGCCGACGGCAACGGCGTCCCGCTCGACGGAAACCGCGGGACGCTGTACGACGAGTTCGAGGAGCCGGCCGACGCCCCCTACCGCGAGCCGTTCGACGGCGGCGGCGTGATGCACTGCGTCGCGCTCAAGTGGGAACTGCCGATCGACGTGGGAAACGAGGTCCAGGGCGACACGCTCGGCTTCGACCTCGGCTTCTACACCGAGCAGGCGCGCCACAACGACGGTTCCGGACCCGAGTAGACCGCCTGGATCCGAGACCGAGGTCGACGCCCCGCTGCGGCGTCGGTAGGGGACGGCAACCGCCTCTCTCGCCGGCAGACGGCGCAGACCGGCCTCACGGACCGGACGGGTATGCCGTACGGACTGGCGGACGCGGTCGCGCGGCCCGGAGAGGTAGGCCGGACATACATACGGACTCAGGCGGCGTGGAGAGGCACAGTTGACGAGACGGCCGTTCGGAGCCGGGGACAACCCATGACACAGAAAGACACACATCTCACGCGGCGGGAGGCACTCGCGGGCGTCGGAGCCGTCGGCTTCGCGACCCTCGGCGCCGCCGGCGGCCGGTCGACGGGCAGCTGGGACGACTACTCCGACTACACGTACGCGCAGTCCGACACGCCGTGGAACGTCGTGGTCGGCTGGCGCCGGACCGAGAACGGATCAGTCGTCGACGCGAGCCCGACCGACGCCGTCGCGGACGCCGGACCGGACGTCCGGCTCGTGGACCTGGACAACGCGCTCCCCGGCGACAGCGGGACCGCGAGCGTCGGGCTCCGGCTCGACGACCCCGCGGAACTCGTTCCCGAGGGCGTCCGCGTGTGGCTCAGGCTCGTCCCGCGCGTCGGGAGCGACCCGGCGAGCGCGGCGCTCGCCGAGCGCGTCTCGATCGATCTCCGGTACGACACCGGGATACTCGGTATCGGCGGCTGCGCCGGGGCCGGGAGCAGCTTCGCGGCCTACGGCGAGCGGATCGCCGCCGGCACCCTCGCGTCGTTCGACGGGGGCGCCCTCGCGTCGGGCGTCGAGCTCACCCCCGGCCTCCTCGGAGGCGGATGTCTCGCACCCGGCGAACGACGGTGCCTCGCCTTCGCGTGGGAGTTCGACGCCGACGGCGGGAACGCCGGACAGGGCGGCACCGTCGACTTCGACCTGTCGTTCGCCGCGGTCGCGTGCGGCGACGAGGCGAACCCCTTCCTGACGGCGGCCGTCGACGACGCCGGGGGGCAGCCGTGACCCTCGGACGCGACGGCGGCCGCCGCCCCGGCGGTCTGAGCCGTCGCCAACTGCTCACCGGGATCGGCGGGATCGGCGCCGTCGGCAT
Organism: Halorubrum sp. AD140; assembly: GCF_034497445.1. NCBI lineage: Archaea > Methanobacteriati > Methanobacteriota > Halobacteria > Halobacteriales > Haloferacaceae > Halorubrum > Halorubrum sp. AD140. The sequence goes on along the minus strand of NZ_JAXRUU010000025.1, from coordinate 9,644 downwards.
GGCCAGCGGGCTCGGCACCGGCGCGTACCTCTCCGATCGCGCGGCCTTCGACGGTAACGCGCTCGGCGCGGGCGGGGTCGAGCTGACGATGGACGGAACCGTCACCAGCGGGGCCGTGGAGCTCGGCGTCTCCGGTATCGAGCCCGGAGACGCGGGGACCGAGCGCTTCGAGGTGGGGGTTCGGACGAACCCCGTTCGCGTCTGGCTCGCCGCGGACTGCCCCGGGCCGGACGGGAGTCTCGCGGACGCGCTCGAGGTCGACGTCCGCGTCGACAGTGACCCCATTTCGGGCGGTCAGGGCGTGCTGGCGGACGTCCAGCGCGCGCTCGCCGGCGGGGTACGAATCGACGTCGGCTGTCTCGACCCCGACGGCGCTCTCGACGTGACAATCGACTGGCGGCTTCCGGACGACGCGACCGACTCGCTGGAGGAGACCGCCGCCGCGCTCGCGTTCCGCCTCTATGCGGAGCAGTGCCGACACGTCTCGGAGGCCGACGCCGAGGGATCGAACCCCTTCGCGGACCGGGTGTGCGACGAACCGGAGGACGACTGTCCGGCGTGCGTCGAGTTCGGCAAGGCGGACGACGTCGAGGCCGCGCTCACGGTCGGCGACCTCCTCCCGCTCGTCGAACTGCCCGACGGCACGGGACCGCACTCGATCGAGATCACCGTGGTCGAGACGAAAGACGACGGCGAGGCGATCGGCGCTGCGTTCTCGCTGATCGACGCCGCCGGCGACCCCGGACCGGACCTGTGCGCCGTCGAGGTCAAAGGCGGTCCAGACACCGTTCGGCACGAGATCGCCCCCGTCGGACCCGACACGGGCGAAGTGGTGTTCGCGCCCGTCAACGACAGCAACGACAAGCGGTACGGAATCAGCAACATCGTCGTCTTCGTCTGTGACGGTGTCGGCGGCGACGGCGACGATGACGGCGGCGACGGCGACGATGACGGCGGCGAGGAGGCAATCTGATGAACAACCCACTCACATCACCAACGACGCGGAAGGCGGCGAACGTACTCGGGATCGTCCTGCTGATCGCGCTCGTCGCGCCGTTCGCGGCGTTCGCGGCCCCCGAGGTCGTCGGCGCCGACGAGAGCTTCGTCGTGCTCACGGCGAGCATGACGCCGGCGATCGCCCCGGGCGACGTCGTGATCGTCGCCGAGCGCGACCCGACCGCGATCGCCGCCGGCGACGTGATCACCTTCTCCCGCGGCACGAGCGACGTGCCCGTGACGCATCGGGTGGTCGACGTCGTCGCGGCCGACGGCGGCGTCGCCTTCGAAACCCGGGGCGACGCGAACGAGGATACCGACCCCGGACTCGTGCCCGCGACCAACCTCATCGGCGAGGTGGTGTTCGTGATCCCGTACATCGGGTACGTGATCCAGTTCGCCGGCACGCGGGCCGGTTTCGTCGCGCTCGTGGTGCTCCCGTTCGGACTGCTCGCGGCCAGCGAACTGTGGTCGATCGCTCGTGACTCCGGCCAGGAGCCGACGCCCGATCCGGATCCGTCGGCCGCCGCAGCAGCGGACGCCGCGGAGACGGGCGCCCGAGACGCCTCGATCGGCGCGGCTCGGTCCTCGCCGGAGGAGTCCGCGGTCGAGGTCGCTTCCGGCGGCGTGTCGGTCGCCGCCGTTGGCGGAGCGGTCGCCGTGCTCGCCGGGTTCGCGCCCTACGCCGCGTACGTCGCGTTCGAACTCCGGGACGCGCTCTCGATCGCTGTTGCGGTCGCGGCGACGGCGGTGCTGCTCGGCGCGCTCGTGGTCTGGATCCCGGCGAGCGGCGTGTTCGACCGAAGCGCACCGGACGACGACGCCCGAGTGGACGCCGCGCGTGCGTCGTCCACCATTCCGGAAGAGGCCGCCGCACCGGCCGACGGCGCGGGGGAGGGGGACTGATGCGCGCCGAGCGTCCCCTCACCGCGCTGCTCGTCGCCGCGCTGGTGGTGTGGGCCGTCGCCTTCGGCGGCGGCTACACGCTCGCGGTGTTCACCTCCTCCGCCGAGGTGACCGCGACCTTCGAGACGAACGAGCGCTTCGTCTCGAGCGCGTCGACGACTGACTCCCCCCTCGACGATCCGGGCGCGGGGGACGATGTCGACGGCAGTGACGAGGTCAACGAATCGGACGACGCCAACGAATCGAACGACCTCAACGGATCAGCTGACCACCTCAACACGAGCAAACGAGGGCCGCCGGACCGCGCCGGACCGAACCAGACCGGGCCGAACTCCAGTGACGACGAACCCGTCGCCGCCGACGCTGACCAGGATGAGAGCGAGGAGTCGCCTGAGGACGAGAGCGAGGAGTCGCCTGAGGACGAGAGCGAGGAGTCGGGCGGTGATGCGGAGGGCGACTCCGATGAGAACGGAGAGGCCGGAGGCGAGTCGGCCGACGGCGGCGGAGACGACGCCGCGTCCGACGGAGTCGACGACGCCGGCGACGGGTCCGACGGCGACACGTCCGAGCCGTCGGCCGACGACGCGTGACCGTGCCCCTGCGACCGCGCCCGCGAGGCCGCACCCGTGGGACCGACTCCACTCCTCGCGTCGGCGGGTCTCGGCTCGGAACGAAGCTCATGGTACTGCTGCTGTCGGCCGTCCTGGTTCTGCTGCTGCTCGCACTCGGGTTCGTCCGCGGACTCGGCTGACGGGTGAGGTGGGACGTCCGCCGTGACGAGCGTCGCCGACTCGCTCGGCCGTCGCTGGCGCTCCCTGCCGCCGGCGACGGCAGTCGATCTCCCCCAGCGGCGATCGCCGCCGCCGAACGGCCTTTGCCGCTCGCCGCCGAACCGGAGGCATGCCGAACGCCGAGACCCCGGCGCCGCCCGGGACCGACGACGCGACCGAGTCGATCACCGTCTACTCCGATTACGTCTGCCCGTTCTGCTACCTCGGCCGGCAGTCGCTCGCCGAGTACCGGGCGACGCGCAAGGAGCCGCTCGCCGTCGACTGGCATCCCTTCGACCTCCGGGCCGGCAAGCGGAAGCCGGACGGCACGATCGACCACGCGGTCGACGACGGGAAAGACGACGAGTACTACGCGCAGGCCCGCGAGAACGTCCGCCGGCTCCAGGAGCGGTACGACGTCGAGATGGCCCAGGAGATCGCCACCGACGTCGACTCGCTCCCCGCCCAACTGGTCTCGGTCCACGTGAAGGAGACGGTCCCCGAGGCGTGGCCCGCGTTCGACGAGGCGGTGTTCGCGGCGCTGTGGGAGGAGGGGCGGGACGTCGGCGACCGCGAGGTGCTCGCCGACCTCGCGGACGACGTGGAGGGGCTCGACGCCGGCGTCGTCGAGGCCGCGCTGGCCGACGACGACCTGCGCGAGCGCGTGACCGACATGTTCGAGGCGGCGAGGAAACGCGGGGTCACGGGCGTACCGACGTTCGCGTTCGACGGCCACGCCGCCCGCGGGGCGGTGCCGCCCGAGCAGCTCGAACGGCTCGTCGAGGGCGCCTGACCGGGCGGACGCGGTCGCTCTCCTCCGCAACCGCTCTCGTCTCTCGGCTGCTCTCGCACTCGCTCACTCGTCGTTTGGCGTCGCGGGCCTCACGGGCTCGGCATCTCTCTCGTCAGCGTCAGCGTCGTCCGCCTCGACGTACCGGTACGAGAGGTAGACGCTGCCGAGCGCGAGAACGATCCCGCCGATCACGTCGATGAGCCAGTGGATCCCGAGGTACATCGTCGCGATCACCACGGAGGTAGAGAGCCACAGGGCGATCGGCGTCCACGCCGGGTACTCCTTCCGCGTCAAGACGGCGAAAGTCGCGACGGTCACCGACAGCGACGTGTGCAACGACGGGAAGACGTTCGTGGCCTCGTTTATCTCGCTCGTCAGCGCGGTGAAATCGGGGTTGTAGGTGACCAGCAGAGACGTCGCCACGTCCAGGTTTCGCGGGCCGTGCGCGAACACGAGCGTGTATATCGCGAGCCCGATCGCGTAGTTGAACGCGTACGCGACGAGCAGCCGTCGCAGCGTCTCCGTCCGCGGCAGCGCGAGGTACGCGAGGAACGGGAACGAGAGCAGGAACGCGTAGCCGTACACGTATATCCCCGAGAAGTACACCGTCAGCTCGGGGGTGGCGAACGTCGCCTGTATCCAGCCGACGAACTCGCCTTCGATGGCGTATATCAACCCCGTCAGCTGGAGCCCCCACAGCCGCGAGATGACCTGGAGCGAGCTCCGACCGACCGCGCTCGCGACCAGCACGAGCCCCAACGCGGCGAGTGCGTGACGCGAACGCCAGAGACGCGCCGTGAGGTCTCCTCGGAGCTCGCGAAGCCGACCCGGTCCGATGATGGTCGCGGCCGCGAGGAGCAGCGCTCCACCGACCCACAGCGCGACGGACCCGAGGACCGATACGAGCCAGCTCATTCTTCCCTCAAGAGCAGTTGTCCGCTGTCGTTGAAGCGATATCCGTTCTCCCGGAGGCGATCTCTGGCCTCTTCGGGGTCGAGCGATCCGTCGTCTCCGATGAACGCGTGCACCGGGTCCGGTTCTCCCTCTTCCCACGCGAGGTCGTCCGGTACCCAGGCGGGCGAGGCGGCGAGCGGCGACGCCGCCGGCTTCGCGTATCCGTCGAACGCGTCGTCGACGAGCGCCTCCTTGTCGAGCAGGGACGCGAGCACCCCCCTGAACCGCGGGTTCGACAGCGGCGCCCGTCGCGTGTTGTACCCGATGTGATAGAACCCGCTCGGCCGTCCGGTCACGAGCCGCGCGTCGGCCTCCCGTCCGATCCGCGGCACGGCGTCGGGGCCGAGGTTCGAGACGGTCGCGTCCGCGAGCCCGTCGCCGACGGCCTGCACCGCGGCGATGTCGGACGACAGCACCGTCACCTCCAGTCGGTCGAACGCCGGCTTCCCGTGGAACCGGTCGGGGATCCCGGCTCTCGGGTCGGTCGTCTCCCCATCCTCTCCCGATCGCACGAGGAAGTGGTGCGGGTTCCGTTCGAAGACGACGGAGTCCTCGGCAGTCGCCTCGACGAAGCGTATCGGGCCGCTGCCGACCGGCTCCTCGTTGTTCGACACGACCGCCTCGGTCGTCTCCACGTCGAACTCGAAGCCGGCGATCTCCGCGGCTTCGGTCCGGTCCGACCAGACGTGCTCCGGCAGGATCGGTACCTGTAGCGCTCGGGCCGCCACCGCGTCGTTGACGGCCTCGACCGTGAGCTCCACCGTCGCGTCGTCGACCACCGTTGCAGCCTGCACGATCGAACTTCGGCCTCGAAATCGCGGCGTCGGAACCGCCATCTCCAGGCTGTCCATCGACGTGTCGCGGAGGAACTCGTAGGTGAACGCGACGTCTTCGGCGGTCACCGGCTCGCCGTCGTGCCACTGCGCGTCGCGCATCACAACCTCGATCGTCTCCTCGTCGACGCGTTCCCACTCCGTACACAGCCACGGTATCTCCTCCTCGCCGTCGGCCAGCACGAGCGGGTCGTACAGCAGCGACGTGAACGTCCCATTCCGGCGGTACTCCGCCGCGAGCGGGTTCCAGTTCTCCGTGATGTGCGTGTCCGTCGTCACGAGCCGGAGCGCGGCCGCGTCGTCTCCCTCCTCGTCGCCGTCGGAGTCGTTCGTCGCGTCGGAGTCGTTCGTCCCGCCGCCGTCGTCGCCCGACTCCATGCGTTCCAACTGGAGCAGGGAGGGGGGCGACATCGGCTGATCGGTCGTCCACCCCTCGAACCCTCCCTCCCGGACCGCCGTGAGCGGGTCGGGGAACGCGACGACGGAGAAGGGCTGTAGGTCACAGACCGAGCGCTGGAGGTCCGCCACCGTCTCGCTCCGCTCACTGTCCTCCGTCCGCCGCTGTGCTTCCAGCAGCTCGTCCACGCCGTTGATGTCGGTGAACCCGAACGGGTTCTGGCGGCCGGCCTCGGCGGCGAACTGCGAGTGCGTGAGCGCGTACATCGAGTCCGGATCGAGCGGGTCCGACTCCAGGGATTGACCGACGTACACGTCGAAGTTCCGGTTGATCAGCACCTTCCGCCAGAGGTCCGTCTGTCCCAGCGTGTTGATTCGGGCGTCCACCCCGACCGCGTTCAGGTTCTCGGCGAGGTGTCTCGCGATTCGGATCGCGTTCGGGTCCCTGTCCGCCGGCGCCGTGTCGATCTGCAGCGTGAGCTGTGACGCTCTGTCTCGTCCCGCGAGATTCCGCGTGCGACCGATACAGCCGGCGCTCGCGGCCGTGATACCGGCCCCCGCGAGCACCGCTCGCCGGCTGACGCGCCGTGTCATTCGTTCGTTCCTCTTCGGTCCGCGTGTATATCTCTTCTGTGGTCGCGCTCTCGCCCTGTGAACCGTTTCCACGCCGCAGGCGGCCGATCTCCTCCCGTCGAACCCGCGTTCGCGCGGGGTCGTCGCCTCCGTCGAACCGCCGTCGACTCCGCTCAGATCACGTCCGCGAGCGGGAGCACCAGTCCCACCACCCACGCCAGGACGCCGGCGAGGACCACGGGCCGGTCGGCGGCGGCACGCCCCATCGCGACGATCCCGAGCGCGGCGAGCACGGCGACCCGGTGGACGATGAGGTCTGGGGGGACGGCGACGCCCACGGTGGCGAAATCGAGGACGAAGCCGGCCCCGAGACCGACCACCACGCCGAGGAACGCCGCGGTCTGATCACACCGGGGCGCTCCCGCGTACACGAGCGCCGGGAGCCCGAGCGCGATGACGAGGTACAGCGGCGCGGCGATCGCCTTCGGCGGGAGGGCGGGGAACGTCGTCTCCAGCGTCACGCCGGCGATTCGGACGCTGGCGAAGACCGCGGCGAGCGCGACGCCGAGCAGCGCGGCGTCGGCGTGGCGAACCGCCTCCGTCCGCACTCGTTGGCCGAGGTCCGTTGCGACCTCTCGCGTTCGCTGCTGGAGGAGCGTTCCGGAGAGCGCCGCGGCCGCCGCCAGCTCGATCACGGTTATCCATCCGTCGCTCCACCCCCCGTCGATGCCCCGGTACTCGCGGCGGACCTCGGCGTCGATCTCCCCGTGGATGAACTCGTCTTCCAGTCGGGTCTTGGGGGCGTCGATCTCCGGCACCGTGTGTCGGAGCCGGAACCAGTCGTAGTACTCCTCGTGCGCCTGCACAGCCGTGTACGCGCCGTCCGGCGACTCGTACGCCCGCACGTGATCGCGGGTCCCCAGATACGTGCCGTCGTGGAGTTCGAACGTCTCTTTCATCCAGATGCCGCCGTCGGGACCTTCGAAGTAGGCGTACCGGGTCGAACTGCGCGCGTCCTCCCAGTCGCGATCGACGAGTTCACGCACCTGCTGGCGCTCGGCGGTCGCTTCCGACTCGTTCTCGTCGGTCTCCTCCCACTCCGTCTCCGGCTGGCGCTCGATCGCCGCTCGCGTCGTCTCCGCGTCGGCGTGGAACACGACGTTCATCGCCAGCGTCCGGCTCCTCACGGAGGTCGTCTGGCTCGTGTACGGCCACAGGTGGTAGTCGCCGCTCACCTCGATGAGCGACTCGTCGTCCACCGCCGGCGAGGCGGGCTCGTCGGTCGCGTCGGCGAAGAAGCCGGAGAGCACGAGTCCGACCCCGACGACGACGAGGAGCCCGATCACGACCGTCGACCGTTTCATATTCCTGCGAGGAGGCCGTCGTAGAAACGTGTTTGGGTCACTCCGCGCCGCCTCCTCTCGTCTCCCGCGGGCTCACCAGGTCTCGACGACCCCGTCGCGCACGTCCTCGGCGCAGCCCTCGCAGTCGGGGTGGTCGGCGTCGAAACACGACGGGCGTCCCTCGACGTCCACGGGGACCGCCCGCCGCTCCGCATACCGTCTGCACACGATACGGGCGCGACCCTCCTCGTCGCTCGGGAGGTCGTACCGGTCGGCCCCCCGCCCGTCGCCGTCGGGGTCGCCCCTCCCCTCGGCGTACGCCCGTCTCGCCTCCTCGAACTGCTTGCCCGCCTTGCGGAGCTGCCGGCGGATGACGCGTTCGAGTCGGTCGTCCATACCGCCCGTTTCGGCGCGTCGGATATAGCTTCGTTGCCGGGGACGTCGAGGCTGGACGCGGGGCCGAGACGCCGCGGGCTTCTGTGATACGGCTCCGAAGTCCGATCTGCCGACCGCGACACCCTCTCCCGTGGCACGGCTCCACTCGAAACGGAGCCCGCGTGCGGCGGACGCGCGTCTGACGCAGGCCGGTGTCGACGGCCGAAATCCGCGGAAACCGACGGTAAACGGGCCCGAATCGTTCACTTTCACCGCGGTTGCGAGATTTTTAATACCGTGAGGAACCAACCGTCGTACGCCTCCCATTGAAACACGACCGGAGGCGGAGACACCCATGAGCGAACTGCGACAGGAAGCGGAAGCGATAGCGGAACAGTTCTCGGACCACTTGGACGTGGACGCCGACGAGGTCGAGGAGCGACTGGAGAACCTCGTCAACGAGTACCGCGTGCCCCTCGACGAGGCGCGCCGGAGCGTCACCAACAGCTACCTGGACGACGCCGGGATGGAACGCGACGAGCTCGGCCGCGGCGGCAGCGAGTCCGTGCTCGTCGACGAGATCGACGAGGACGAACAGTGGGTCGACCTGCGCGTGACGCTGGTCGACCTCTGGGAGCCCCGCAGTGACTCGATCTCGCAGGTCGGGCTCCTCGGCGACGAGTCGGGCACGATCAAGTTCGTCGCCTTCGAGACCTCCGACCTCCCCGAGCTGGAGGAGGGGCAGGCGTACGAGCTCTCCAACGTCGTCACCGACGAGTACGAGGGGAGCTACTCGGTGAAGCTCAACCGGACCACGCAGATCACCGAGATCGACGAGGAGATCGAGGTCGGCGACAACGCCGACACCGTCGAGGGCGCGTTGGTCGACATCCAGTCCGGCTCCGGGCTGATCAAGCGCTGCCCCGAGGACGACTGCACGCGCGTTCTCCAGAACGGTCGGTGCTCCGAACACGGCCAGGTCGAGGGCGAGTTCGACCTCCGGATCAAGGGCGTCCTCGACGACGGCGAGACCGTCACCGAGGTGATCTTCGACCGCGAGGCCACCGAGGAGCTCACCGGGATGGGCCTCGAGGCGGCCAAGGACATGGCGATGGACGCGCTCGACACCACCGTCGTCGCCGAGGAGATGGCCGACGACGTGCTCGGGCGGTACTACCGCGTCACCGGCCCCACGTTCGGCCGGTACGTCCTGGTCGACGAGATGGAAGACCCCGGCGCCGTCGACGTTGAAAGCGCGCTGATCGAAGCGAGGTCGATCTAACATGAGTCAATCAGCCCCGACCCGAGAGGTCGCCCGGCGCGTGTTCGCGAGCGAGTTCAACGACGCCGGCTACACGTTCACCGAGTCCGACGACGAGCGCGCCCCCGTCTACGCGCTGCTGCCGACGGGCGAGTCCGCGAACCGCGTGTTCTTCGTCGGCACCCTCACCGAGAAGGAGGACGTCGGCGAGGACGCCGAGTACTGGCGCGGCCGCATCGTCGACCCGACGGGCACGTTCTTCGTGTACGCCGGCCAGTACCAGCCAGAGGCCGCCTCCAAGCTCCGCGACCTGGAGCCGCCCGCCTACGTCGCAGTCGTGGGGAAGCCCCGGACGTACGAGACCGACGACGGCACCGTCCGGGTCTCCGTCCGCCCCGAGTCGATCACCGAGGTCGACGCCGCCACCCGCGACCGCTGGGTCGC
>NZ_JAXRUU010000024.1:0-44121 GCF_034497445.1 Halorubrum sp. AD140 | reverse complement strand
CGTCTTCGCGGGCGGGAACGCGCTCGCGGCCGACGCGCTGCTCGCGGTCGCCGCGTACACCGACGACGAGCGCGCTCGCGAGTACGCCCGTCGGATCCTCGACGGGCTCGAACGCGACCTGATCGACGCCGACTCCGGCGAAGTGACCCACTACCGCGGGAGCGACGCGGTCGGCGAGTCGGACCTGCTGGAGGACGCCGCCCGCGTTGTGGGCGCGTTCGTGCGAGCCGCGGGAGTCCTCGGCGAGGGGACCGGAGTCGCCCGCGCGGTCGCGGACCGGGCGATCGACCGGCTCCACGCGGACGGCTCCTTCGTCGACGGGCCGCGGTCGGGGCCGGGGCTGCTCGACCGCCCGTTCCGCCCGCTCGACGGCAACGTCGAGATGGCGACCGCGCTGCTCGACCTGGCGGCGCTGACCGGCGAGGACCGCTACCGCGCGGTCGCCCGCGAGACCGCGGAGTCGTTCGCGGGCGCCACGGAGCGGCTCGGCGTGCAGGTCGCCGACTACGGGAGCCTCGTCGGGCGGCTCCGCCGCGGCACCACCGTCGTCGCGGTCGGCGACGCGCCGGGCAGCGACCTCCACCGCGCGGCGTGGCGGGTCGCCGACCACGAGAAGGTCGTCGCCCCGAACGCCCACCTGGAGGGGTCGCCGGCCCCCCGGTCGGTCCCCGCGGGATCGGCCGTCGTACTCGCAGGCGACGCGGTCTCCGAGCCCGCGGAAACGCCGGACGAGTTGATGCGGCGGGTCACCGAGACCGCGGAGTAAGACGCGGTATTCGGCCATATTGGCCGGATACGGTCGCCTGTGGCGGTTCGGACGGTCGACCGTGTTCGCCGTCTCGCGTCTCACCACCGCACCCGCGTGTAAACGGGCGACGTGTTTATGTCGGCGCCGCGCGATCGGAGGGTATGGCATCTCTCCGGGACCTGGGGCTCTCCGAGTACGAGGCGCGCGCCTACCGCGCGCTGCTGCGGACCGGACCGACGACGGCGAAGGACCTCTCGCGGGCCAGCGAGGTCCCCATGGGGCGGGTGTACGACGTGCTCAACAGCTTAGAGCAGCACAACCTCGTCCGGAGCCAGGCCGCCAGTCGGCCGAAGAAGTACGCCGCGGTGGAGCCCGACGCCGCGCTCGACCGCCTGCTCGACGAGAAGAAGCGGGAGCTGCAGACGCGGGCGGAGCAGTACGAGGAGGTGGTCGCCGACCTCTCGACGGAGCTCGACGCGGGAGAGCCGGTCGACGGCCAGTTCTGGACCGCGGCCGTGGGCGCGGAGGAGGCGACGGACCTCCTCTTAGAGCGGATCGCGGCCGCCGAGCGTCGGATGATCGTCGTCGTCGGTGCGCCCGCGACCGGCTTCGACCTCGGGACGATCGGCGAACAGGTCACCGCGGAGCTGGAGGCGGCCCTCGAACGCGGCGTCGAGATCCGGGTGTTGCTGTCTCCGGGAACGGTCGACGCGCTCCCGCGGAGCGTCGGTCAGCGGTACACCGCGGGGCTCTCCGACATGGAGGGGTTCGAGGTCCGAACGACCGCGGGCGTCGACGGGACGTTCAACGTGTTCGACGGAATCGAGGTGTGCATCGAGGTGCCGCACCCGCTCTCGGGCGACGAGCCGTTCGCGATGATCGACGTGAAGGACGCGGAGTTCGCGTCGAGCGTGAGCGAGGAGTTCGAGCCGCGGTGGGCGGAGGCGGAGCCGCTGTCGTTCGGGTAGGACTCGCCGGAGAGGGGGTCGGGATACCGACTAGCGAACGTTCAGCTCGGTCCGCAGATCGCCCATCGTGACCTCGCGCTCGGCGTGGGCGTTGTGCTGGTGTATCGACTCGTCGTTCGACTGTTTCATGCGGATCACGGCGTCGTCCGGGAGGTGGTCGAACTCCTCGACCGTGCCCTCCGCGAGCGCGCGGACGCAGTCCTCGACGAACTTCGCGTCGGCGTGGGCCTCGTAGGTCATGTGGTCCTCGTCGGGCCGCTTCGCCATGTTGTAGATCCGGGCGCTCATCGAGTCGCGAGCGACGTCGATCAGGTCGCGGAGGTCGATGTCGGGATGGCCGTCGGTCGTGACGGTGAGCGTTGCGTGACCGCGCTGGGAGTGGCCCGGCTGCGGGACGGCCTCGAGGAACGCCTCCGTCGTCTCCTCGTCGACGCCCAGTTCGGCGAGCTTCTCGCGGGCGCGGGACTCGCTCATCCCCTGCGAGCAGGGGCAGACGGTCATTCCCGTGACCTCCGCGCCTATCTCCTCGCGGGTGCCGGCCTCGGTCGCGGTCGCGCCGGCGAGGATCGTCGCCGTGCTCTGCGTCTCGATCCCGGACGCCGGCGTGTCCTCGCGGGTGACGAGCTCCGCGGTCATCGACACCTCGGCGGTGGTGGTGTAGTCGTGTTTCTCCAGGAGCCGCTCGGCGGCGTCCCCGCAGACGTCCTCGACGCGGTACGCCTCCTCGCGGGTGATCTCCTCTAAGATCTCGTCGATCGTCGCGAGGTTTCGCGACATGTCGATCCCCTTGCGCCCGCTCGGGAGGTCGACGAACACCTCGAACTCGGCCATGAGAACGATGGGACGCTTGTCCCCGCGGGCGAGCTTGACGAGCTTCTCCACGCCGGTGACGCCGACCTGCGAGAGCCCGACGGTGACGTCGGGCGCGGACGCCTGTACGTCCGGCAGCTGATGACTCATTACGAACGGGGTAGGGACCTCCCGGGATTAGCACTTTCGATGGGGGGCCTCTCGTGGGGTAGTGTTGGCGTCAGTCCAGGGGTTCGGACCGCGTCGGACCACCGTCGATCTGCAGTGTGGTACCCGCTCTCGGGCGACGCCCGTAACGCACCATTTATACCTGCGGCAGCGGAACGTAGCCCAAGACCATGCCGAGTTCCAATGGGCCCCAGAAGGCGACCCGCGACAAGCTCTCGAACAAACCGCGCGACCGCGGCACGTCGCCGCCGCAGCGGGCCATCCAGGAGTTCGAGACGGACTCGCGGGTCCACCTCAAGATCGACCCCAGCGTCCAGGAGGGTCGGTTCCACCCGCGCTTCGACGGTCGGACCGGCACCGTCGTGGGCAAGCAGGGCGCCGCGTTCAAAGTCGAGGTCCCGGACGGCGGGAAGACGAAGACGCTCATCGTCCGCGCCGCCCACATGAGCGCCCAGCAGAACTGAGATGACGATCTTCAAAGAGACGCTCGACGAGGAGTACGTCACCATCTCCGAGGCGAAGGAGGTCCTCGTCGACATCGAGGCGGAGCGCGCCGAGGACGAGGACCGCGACCTCCGCTACGAGCTCGCCCGCGCCATCGAGCACGTCAACCGGTTCGCCCGACTCGACGCCGAGGAGTCCCGCGAGCTCGTCGAGGAGCTGACGGAGCTGGAGTCGATCGACCTGCCCACCGCCGTGAAGATCGCCGACCTCCTCCCCGAGGACCGCACCGAGCTGCGCTCGGTGTTCGCCCAGGAGCGCTACTCGCTCGACGGCGACGAGCTCGACGACGTGCTCGACGTCGTCGCGAAGTACGCCTGAAACCACGGAGCGCATCGTTTCGGCTGCGACTCTCTTTGATCGTCGGAACAGCTCCAAAGCCCCAGTCGCGAGGGCGCGCACGCTCGCGGCGTCTCTCGCACGCGCTGTTCGCGCCCTGCCGGCCGCTCACAGACGCGCATCACCGCATTTTCGGTTCGATCGGCGAGACCCCGGAACCCATTTGAATCGCGGCGACGACCTACCGGTATGATCGACGAGACCGTCGCCGAGATCCGAGCGATGCAGACCCACAGCACGTCGGCGGTGGCCGTGAAGGCGACGCGGGCGCTCGCGGAGCTGCTCGACCGCGAGTACGTGACGGTCGACGAGTTCGAGCGCGACTTGGAGCACAACGCCGGCGTGTTGCGCCGGTCGAACCCCTCGCACGCCGCGCTCCACAACGCGCTGCGCGACGTCGAGCGCTCCATCATCGGCGAACCGACGAGCGTCGAGGGGGCCAAACAGCTCCTCGAAGAGACGATCGACCGCGTCGTCGACGACATCGAGACCGCGAAGGGCGAGGCCGCCGCCAACGCCGCCGAGCACATCGAGGACGGCGACACGCTGCTCGTCCACGACTACTCGACGACGGTGCTGGAGTCGATCGAGAACGCCGCGCGCGACGGAGCCCACCTGACGGTCTACGTCACGGAGGCGCGCCCGCGGACGCTCGGCCGGAAGACCGCCCGCGTGCTCGCCGGGATATCTCGCGTCGACGTCCGCATGGTCGTCGACAGCGCGATGGGGTACGCCCTCCGCGACTGCGACCGCGTCCTCCTCGGGATCACCTGCATCACCGGCGGGACCTACTACAACCGGATCGGGACGTTCCCCGTCGTCGTCACCGCCCGCGAGCTGGGGGTCCCCGTCACGGCGGTCGGCTCGGGCGCGAAGACGATCGAGGAGTTCCGCTTCGAGAACGAGTTCCGCGACGCCGTCGAGGTGATGCGCGAGCCGGTCGAGGGCGTCACGATCGAGAACCCGAGCTACGACGCGACCCCCATCGGCATGGTCGACACCGTGATCACCGACGACGGCGTCGTCGAGTGACGCGTGTTACCGTTTCGAGTGCCGCGCGGCGTCGGTTCAGCGGGTGAGATCGGACGCAACTGCTTTGTGTGTGCACCGTGTTAACGGACACAATGAGCGCTCATTCGGGCTCCGCGACCGCATTCCGGATCCCCAGTTCGGATCCGACGGCGGCGGAGTGTACGACCCTCTCGTGTGAGATCGGTGCGGTGGCGACCGAGCCCGGCGCGATCACGGCGGCGATCATCGCCGCTCTCGCGGTGTTCCTCACGTTCGCGTACGTCCGCGACGCGACCGAGGCCGGCCGTCGCGAGCGCCGCCGCGTCCTCGACGAGCGAGACGCCTTCGAGGAGTTCGCGGACCGCGTCGACGCGCTCGATCCGGCGCCGACCGGGGGGACCGCCCCGGCGTTCGACGGCTCGATGGCCGCCGTTCGCACCGTCGGTGGCGGCGGCGACGACGTCAGGCTCAGGCGCGTGCTGGCCGCGTACCGCGACACGGTGATGTCGCTGCCCCACTACAGGGAGGAGTACGACGAGACGATCCCCGAGAGCCTCGCCGCCGAGCTGGGCCCGGACACCGCGACCGCGCTGGCGTCGAACGGCACGCTCTCCGCGGGCGCGCAGACGGCGCTCGTCAGGCGCGGCCGCCGGGCGGCCGAGGCCCGGTCGTCGCTCGCCGACGCCATCGGCGCGGAGCTCGACGCACTGACGCGGTTCGAGAACGACCTGACGGGGGTCGACCGCCGCCGCCGCCGGCTCCTCGAACACCTCGACGGCGTCACCGGGAACGGGACCGACGCGGCGCTCGACGTCTGGGAGCGGCTCGACGAGCTCGAACGCGAGTGCGACGCGATCGCCGCCGACCGCCAGCGGTCGCTCGACGACCCGCCCATGGCACCCGATCCGACGATCGGCGTCGACGACGGACGCGCGTTCTACGAGTACCTCTACGGCCCGACCGACGGCCCGCGGTACCCCGTGCTGGCTGAGGTGTCGGAGCTCGCCGAGCGGATCCGTACCGACCGCGACCGGGTCGCGAGCCGGCTGGCGAACGGTCGGTAGCCGCGGAGTTCGAGCCGATCGCGTCCGAGCGCCGAATTCGATCCCGGAGACGAGCCGGTCTGCGAGTGTGGGGCCGACCGGCTCTCCGAGTGAGCCGCCGAGCCGCGTCGTCATCGAGGTTCGAGCTCGACGCTGACGTCGTCGACGTAATGGGTGGCTTCGCCCTCCCAGATCACGGCGTGGCCGACCGCGACGTGGAGTGTGTCGGTCGAGAGGTCCGGAGTCGTCCACTCGAAGGTGTATCCCCGCCAGCCGTCCGCCAGCCACAGCGGCTCCCGGAGTCCGCCGTACGGCGTCTCGCCGAGTTCGGTCGTGTTGACGCCGGGGTGGGGGAAGTCCTCCTCGGCCACGGGGGGTTCGGGGCCGAGCCGCATCACCGCGTCCCGGAGCGTGTTGAACGACTCCGACTCGCTCCAGATGTCGACCGACACCGTTGCCTCGTACGCCTGTTCAGGCTCGACCGGAACGGGGTGGACGCCCCACGTCACGCCGTCGTCGTAGTCGCCCTCGTTCCAGATCCGCAGCGAGCGCTCCCCGGACGCCGCCTCCTCTCCAGAGACGTCGAACTCCCATTCGAACTCTTCGAGCTCGACCTCTGGGCCGATGGCCGCGCCGCTCTCCCACTCGCCGAGACCGTCCTCGAACCCCTCCTCGAACGCCGTCTCGCTCGATCCGTCGGCACAGCCCGCAACGGTCGCCGCGCCGGCCGCCGCGCCGAGCTTGAGATACGTTCTCCGTCGCATGAAGGTGGTTCACAATACACGTACACTTATAATCGCGCGTCGACGCGTCTGGAGTGACACGGTGGCCCACTTCGACGCCCGGCATCGAGAGCACTCTCCCGGAGCGAACGTTCGCTCTCGCGTTTGGTAACGAACCGCAAGACTCCGTTCCGAGAGGGCTCTGTCGGTACCGTATGAGGACGGACCGACGGACGGCGCTCCCGATCCTCGCCGGGGTGCTCACGGCGGGGTGTACCGGCTCGAACGGTGAGGACCCGAACGGCGAGCCGGCGACCCCGGACCCGGAGGACGAGGAGACCGTCCTCGTTCAGTGTGGGGCCGACGCCTGAGCTCCCCGACCGGCGCGGGGCGAATCACGGTCCGTTTATATCGGTCGGCGATCAACGCCGCGTGTGGTGGCCATGACGACACGTTACCCCCTCTGAGCCCCTTGTGACGACGCCTTTCCACCGAGCCACCACGTTCCGACCGCCGAGCGACGGCTCTCGCCTCGGACGAGGTCACGCCGGGTCGACTCCGCGGGTATCGGTCGCAGTGAAAGTGGTCGAGATCGAGGATATCGCTCCGCATTCGTGCGGTTTCGACGCGAAAGAGGTGGGTTCAGCTTCGAGGCGGTTCGGCGTCAGTACGACGCGGCGCGCTTGTCGAGGCCGGCGGCCTCGATGTCCTCGCCGTCGACGGACGTGCGGAGGACGTCCATCCCATCGTCGCGGTCGACGCCGAAGTTGCGCGCGTACAGCTCCGCCACGCGCTCGTACTCGTCGTCGGAGAGGGGAGGGACGTCGCTCGCGGCGCTCCACGCCGCGACGTCGTCGCCGTCGCGGAAGGTGGGCGTGACGGACGCCACCTCGTCGTGCGCGAGCAGCCAGCGGATCGCCGCCTGCGCCATCGTTCGGGTGCCCTCGGCGTGATCGGGGTCCTCGAGGAAGCGGATCGCCTCCACCTTCTCCCAGCCGGTCTCGTACCACTCTTTCGGACGGTGCGAACGGTGGTCGCCCTCCTCCAGCACCGTGTCGGGCGTTACCTGCTCGTTGAGCAGCCCGGAGGAGTGCGGCACCCGCGCGATGACGGACGTGTCCGAGCCGGTCTCGCGGATCGTCTCGACGAAGTGGCGGCCGGGCTCCTGCTCGAAGAGGTTGAAGACGGTCTGGACCGCGTCGAACTCCTCGTACTCGACGGCGGCGTCGCCCTCGGCGAGCCAGCCGATGGAGGGACCGAGCGCCCACCCGAGCGCGCGGACCCGACCGTCGGCCTTCCACTCGCGCAGGAGGTCGCGCACCTCGGGGGTGACGTCGTCCACGTTCGCGTTGTGGAGTTGGAGCAGGTCGACGTGGTCGGTGTCGAGCCGGTCGAGCGAGCGCTCGAACGCGGTCTCGAGATACTCGCGGTCGAGCGCCTTCGGGAGCTCGCCGTGGCCCGCCTGCGGATTATTATAAAAATCGTAGCCGATCTTCGTCGCGAGCGTCACCTCGTCGCGTCGGCCGTCGATCGCGCGCCCGACGATCTCCTCGCTGTCGCCGTGGCCGTACACGTCGCCGGTGTCGACGTAGGTGACGCCCGCGTCGAGCGCGTCTTCCACCATCTCGACCGCCTGTTCGTCCGAGCGGTCGCCCCACCAGTCGGTGCCGACGACCCACGCGCCGAAGCCGATCTCAGAGACCTCGACGCCGGAGTTCCCGAGTTCGCGGTGCTGCATACCCCGCGTTGGGGATCGGGACACTTAGCGGGTGCGGTCTCGCCCACGTCGCGGGACCGAGGCCGGGATTTATAACGGAGCACGAGCACGACCGACGGTCGTCGGAGCGCGATCGTCGCACAACCGAACCCCTTTGAGGGACGCCGACGAAGGTGAGGCGATGACAAAGCGACACGTGTCCCTGCCCGACGGCGCGGAGGCCGGGGTCCGAGGGTTCATCGACGAGGTGGACGATCGGCTCTCCTCGGACGAGGACACCTGCGAGGTCGTCCGCGACGTCCTCGTGGACCTCCACGGCGACCGCGAGGCGTGGGAGGCGTGGCAGGACGGCGAGTCGGTGTCGCGCGCCGAGCGCGTGCGCCTACAGGGATACGATCCCTGTAACGCCACCCTGGAGTCGGAGTACTACGCCGAGAAGGACGAGGCGAAGTTCCAGCGCTCGAAACACCTCCAGTGGCTCTGGCGGCAGTTCGACGCCACGCCGATGGCCGACAACGTCGAGTTCGCGCTCCGGTTCCGTCAGATGCTCGGGAAGCACCTGTTCGCGGAGTGCGGGGACGACTGCCGCTTCTTCAAGGGGATCTCCGTCACCTACGGCCACAACATCGAGGTCGGCGACAACGTCGTGATCCACGACGACGTGCACCTCGACGACCGCGGGAAGCTGACGATCGGCGACCGCGCGTCGATCTCGGACGGCGTCCACCTCTACAGCCACGACCACGACCTCGTCGACCAGACCGAGGTCCGGAACTTCCACACGATCGTCGCGGACGACGCCCGCGTCACCTACGACGCGATGGTGCGCGCCGGCTGTCGGATTGGCGAGAACAGCATCGTCGGCGCGCGCTCTGTCGTTCAGGGGGACGTCCCGGACCACCACGTCGTCGTCGGCTCGCCCGCCCGCAGCGTCCGCGTGAAGCCGGGCTGGGAGGTGGTCGCCGACGAGCTGGAGGACGGCCGACTCCCCGACAACCAGGACGAACGCGAGATCGCGTACGAGCTCCCCGACGACCTCGACCGGTTCGACGAGTTCCAGCGAAACCTCCGACCGCCGAAGTAGCGTGGATCGGCGCTGTCGACCGGCACACCGCTTTCTTTCAGCCCGTTGCGGCGTCCGACCCGAGGAGCGTCGGGAGGATGTCCCGAGCGAAGTGGACGAATACGACCAGAATAACGGGGGCCAAGAACACCCCGTACCAGCCGAACGCCACCGCGCCGAGGACGTACATCAGCAGTATCAGGCCCATGTTGAGTTCTCCCTTCGAGACGTACGACCGGATGAAGATGTCGGGGACGAAGTCGACGACGACCGCCGTCACGACGAAGAAGACGACCGGGAACCAGAGCGGAGTCCCGGCACCTGACACGCTTTGCCAGACGAGATAGGCGGTGTACGGGACGTACACGAGCTTCATACCGACGGACGGAATGAGCGTGGCCACGCCGGTCAGGAGGCCGAGGAGGATCGGGAACTGGATGCCGACCCCGGCCGGAGCGACGACGTCCAGGCCGTAGTAGACGACCACGGCGAGGAGACCGCTCACGCCGATCGTGATGAGGTTCCCCGTGTAGATGGTCGTGAGATCGTCGTCGACCCGCTCCATGAAGGCCACGGCGGACGGCTGGTTCTCGAAGGTGCGCCGGAACCAGCGTGCCAACTTGTGATCGTCGCGCAGGAGGTAGAACGCGAGCGTGAACGCCACGAAGAGACGCAACATCCAGGTTAAGGTCCCGGTGGCGAACCCCCTCACCCTGGAGATGTTGTTACGGAAAATGCCGAGTAACCCCTGATCGTCGCTTCCCGACACGAGGTCGACGTAGGGCTCCAGTGCCGTCCTGAAATACTCGAGGTCCGTGGCCGCGAAAAACCGGTCGGCCTCTTGGACCCCGGTGAACGCGGCGTACGCCAGGACGAGCAGAATCGGAAGACCGATCGTCAGGAGGGTGAGCGTCGCGCTGACGTTCGGTCGACCGGTCCGCTGATCCACCCATCGGTAGATCGATCGCGTCGCGTAGTAGAGGAAGATACCGATAGCGATCGCCCCGACGAACGAGTAGAGGACGAACGCCACCACGACCGTGATCAGGACCCCGACGAGGATCCAGGCGGTCGATTTGTGATTTCCCGTTAGAGGGGACGCCATACGAACCAATTGAATCTCTAAGAGGATCAGCCTTTGGGCCGAGTGCTTTCCCTCGATACCTCTCGATGCCTACCGTCGCGTCGCAGATTACGGCGAGCCTCGTGTGACAGCCTATTACGCGTCAGTACCGTTATTGGACAGCAGCGCGTACTCCCGTGTGGTGTTGTACACATGACAGGAAAACAAATCCTGATGATCGTCGGCGATTTCGGGGAAGACTACGAGATCATGGTCCCGTTCCAGGCGCTTCAGGCGGTCGGCCACGAGGTCCACGCGGTCTGCCCGGAGAAGGAGGCGGGCGAGCGCGTCAAGACCGCGGTCCACGACTTCCGCGGCGACCAGACGTACCTAGAGGAGCGCGGTCACGACTTCGAGCTCACCCACGGGTTCGACGAGGTCGACCCGAGCGACTACGACGCCCTCGTCGTCCCCGGCGGGCGCGCGCCCGAGTACCTCCGCGGCTACGACGAGGTGCTCGACGCGGTGCGACACTTCTTCGAGGCCGACAAGCCGGTCGCGTCGATCTGTCACGGCCCGCAGATCCTCGCGGCAGCGGGCGTGCTCGACGGCTACGAGATGACCGCGTACCCCGCGGTCAGGCCGGAGGTGGAGGCCGCCGGCTGCTCGTGGGTCGACGGCGTGACGACCGACGGGAACCTCGTGACCGGTCAGGCGTGGCCCGACCACCCCGAGTGGATCGCGGCGTTCCTCGACCTGCTCGGCACCGAGATCGACCACGACGCGCCCGCCGCCGCGGCGGACTGATCCGCGCGGTCATTTATATGGCATGCTACCGTTAGACGGTGTATGAGCGACGACGACACTCACTCCGACACGGCGGGACGACGCGCTGGCGCACCGTCCCGACTCGGCCGCGTCCTCCTCGGGATCGGCCTCGCGGCGCAGGCCTCCGAGGACTTCCGGGACATGGAGGACACGATCGAGTACGCGGAGTCGGCTGGGGTGCCCGCGCCCGACCTCGCCGCCCCCGTCGCGTCCGGGATGATGGTCGTCGCGGGAACCGGAATCGCGCTGGGGCGGGCGCCGCGGCTCGCGACCGGCGCGGCCGTCACGTTCCTCGCGGTGGTGACCGCGACGATGCACGACTTCTGGAACGACGACGAGGACGACGAGAGCGGCGAGCGGCTCGCCTTCTTCGGGAACCTCGCGATGCTCGGCGGCGCGCTGGTGTTCCTGCGGGAGGCGTACAAGTAGAGACCGCCGGAGTCCCCGATTAGCTCGGTGCTACAGATTTCCGGCGTCCAGCGGGTCCTCCAGCTGCCCCATCACCGCCTCCATGGCGTCGGTCGCGGTGAGCAGTCCGGTCACCTCGCCGTCCTCGACGACGAGCGCTAGCTCCTGCGACTCCGCCTGAAACTGGTCGTAAGCGTCGCTGACGCTCACGTCCGCCGAAACCGTCATCGGCGGCGCGGCGACCTCCCCGAACGTCAGATCGCCGTTTCGGAGCTCCTCGAACCGGCTCACGATCGACGGGGCGTACACGATCCCCTCGAAGTCGCTGGGGCCGTTCCCGACGAGCGGGAAGCGGCTGTGCGGGGTGTCACGGATCCGGTCGAGGTTCTCCTCGACCGACGCCGCCGTCGACAGCGAGACAATCTCGTCGGCCGGCGTCATCACTTCCCGCACCGCGAGCTCGTCGACGTCGAGCGCGTTGAGGACCTCCTCCCGACGCTCCTCCGGGAGCTCGACCTCCTCCATCATCGAGCCGAGCCGGTTGCGGAGCTGTGCGCGCGTCTCCAAGACGTCCTCTTCGGCCTCGATCCACGACCCGGTCATCTCGACGCCGAACAGCCCGAGCGTCGCCTTCGCGACCCAGTCGCCGACCTTGATCAGCGGAGAGATGAACCACGCGAACCAGTACAGCGGGCGGGCGCCGTACTCGGCGACCTGCTTCGAGCGCTCGACGCCGAGGTACGTCGGGGTCTGCTCGCCGTGCGTGAGGTGGACCATGTTGATGAGGAAAAAGCCCAGAAGCGAGCCCGCGCCGGCGGACGCGAGCGCCGTGTTCTCGAACAGCGGCGCGAACAGCGCCGCGAGCCCCGGTTCGGCGACGATGCCGAGGGCGATGCTCGTCCCGGAGATCCACACCTGACAGGTCGTCAGGTAGAACTCCAGGTCGTCGGTCATCTCCCAGGCGCGCCGCAGCCCGGGCGTGTCCATCTCCGATTCGGGGTACTGTCTGAGCCGGGTCAGGCCGAACTCGACGGCGACGAAGTACGCGTTGATCAGGATGAGCGCGACACCGGCTGCCACGCGGAACGCGACCTCGCCGGGGGGCATCGCGATGGCGAGCGGGATCATCGTCTCCCGGTCTCGGCCCGAGCGAAAAAAGCGTTCAGGAGTCGTCCCACGTCCGATCGGGCGCTACTCGTAGTCCTCGTACGTCGGCCGACCGGACTCCGGGGGGAACTCCTCGACGGGAACCGTCGTCTCGTCGCCGCTCGCCATGTCCTTCACCGTGTACTCGCCGTTCGCGAGGTCGCGCTCGCCGACGACCACGACCGTCTCGGCGTTGATCGAGTCGGCGTAGCCCAGCTGGGCGCCGAACGAGCGGTCGGAGACGTCCCCCTCGACGACAACGTCGTCGCCGAGCGCGCGCAGGTCGCGGGCGACCGCGGCCGCCTCGGCGCGCGTGTCGCCCACCGACAGGACGTAGTAGTCGGTCGACAGCTCCTCGTCGGGCCAGACGCCGGCGCGCTGACAGAGGAGCTTGAGGGTGGCGTGGCCGGGCGCGACGCCGACCGCGGGGGTGGGCTGGCCGCCGAAGCTCTCGATGAGGTCGTCGTAGCGCCCGCCGCCGAAGACGGAGCGGGACACCTCCCCGGTGGAGTCGAAGCACTCGAAGACGACGCCGGTGTAGTAGTCGAGCCCGCGGGCGGTCGTCAGGGAGACCTCGCAGAACTCGCCCGCGCCGAAGTCGTCGGCCGCCGCGAGCACGCTCCGGAGGTTCGAGACGGCCGCCTCGACCTCCTCGCCGCCGGCCTCGGCGACCTCGTCGAGGTCGTCGGGGCCGTCGACGTCACAGATCAGGTCGTCGAACTCGCGGGCGGTCGCGCGGTCGAGCCCGGCGGCCGAGAGGAGCCCGAGGTACTCGCCGTCGTCGACCTTCGCGCGCTTGTCGACCGCGCGGATCGCGGCCGCGGTGTCGACCGCGTCGGGGTCGTCCGCGAGCGCCCGGACGAGCCCGCCGAGGACGTCGCGGTGCGAGACGCGGAACTCGAAGTCGTCGCCGGTGAGTCCCAGGTCCGTGAGCGCGTCGGCGGCGACCGCGAGCACCTCGGCGTCGGCCTCGGGCGCCGACGAGCCGAACACGTCGATGTTCGTCTGGTAGAACTCGCGGAAGCGGCCCTGCTGGACCTGCTCGTAGCGCCAGAACGGGCGGGTGGACACCCACTTGATCGGCTTCGAGAGCTCCTGTCCCTTCGCGACGACCATCCGCGCGACGGTGGGTGTGAGCTCCGGCGTCATGGAGACACCGCGGCCCCCCTTGTCCTCGAAGGCGTACAGCTCCTCGACGATCTCCGCGCCCGACTTGTCGACGTACATCTCCGTCCGTTCGAGCGCGGGGGTGGCGATCTCGCGGAAGCCGTACCGGCTCGCGGCGCCCTCGATCGCGTCCGTCACCTCGCGGCGGGCCGACTGCTCGTCGGGGTAGAAATCGCGGAATCCCTTGAGTCCGTCGTACATGGACCCGAGTTCGGCGAGCGCCCGCTTGAAAGCATCCTTTCGGGGCGCGGTGCCCGCGGCCGACGAGCTTCGGTTCGGCCTGTCTAGTCGCGTTGGTACTCCTTCTGGAACCCGCGGAACTCGGTCCGGTGGGCCTCCTCGTCGGAGAGGAGCGTCACGGCGAGGTCCTCGGTGACCGGATCGTCCGCCTCCTCGGCGGCGTCGATCATGTCGCGGTACGTCGCGATCGCGTCCTCCTCCGCGTCGAGCACGCCGTTGATGACCGCCAGTACGTCGGTCGAGTCCTCGGGCGGCTGCAGGGAGTCCTGCTTGGCCGTGAACTCCGCCGACCCCGGCGGGCGCGCGTCGAGCTGTTTGAGCCGCTGCCCGAGCTGTTCGGCGTGGCCGAGCTCCTCTTGGACGTCCTGTTTGAGGCTCTCTTTGATCTCCTCGGCGCGGACGCCGTCGAGGACGATGGCGTTCGTCTGGTAGTTCATCACCGTCTCGATCTCGTCCGCGTACGCCGTCCGGAGCAGCCCGATCACTTGTTCAGATGACATGTGCTGGCGTACGGGCGCGGCGTCAAAAGCTGTTCCGGCGATCCGGCCCGACGAGAGGCCGGCGAGCGCGTGCGGAGCGACGCGCCGGTCGGTCAGTCGTTCCGACCGTGGACGTACGTCTGGTCGTGATCGGGAAACACCTCTCTGACGGTCTCTTCGCCGTGTTCGTCCGCGATCAGCGTCCGGAGCTCGTCCTCGTAGTCGGCCTTCGGAACCTCCTCGCTGGGGCCCTGCTGGACGTCGAACGTCGCCTCGACCAGCCGGTCGACGGCGTGGCGACCGAATCCCGACAGCGGGGAGATGTAGTCGACGCCGTGGCGGTCCTCGAGGCTCTGGGCCTGCGCGCGCGACACCGTCGGCACGCGGTCGTCCCGGCGCGTGCCGTCGGCAATCGCGTCGACGTCGCGGCTCGCGATCGTCTCTAACGCGTGCTCGTGGACGCGCTGGATCCCGTTTCGCGGGTAGCCGTCCGCGAGCATCGTCTCGGCCGCGTCCTCGGCGACGGCCGGGTCGAGGTCGACGCGCTCGAAGGGGAACCCCAGCTCCGTGGCCGCGCGCTCGGCGTGCTCCCAGTCGTCGGTGAACCCGAAGCTGCCGGTGACACAACGAACGTCGTAGAACCGGTCGAGCAGGTGGGCGGCGAGCGAGGAGTCTTTCCCCCCGCTGTACAGCAGCGCGAGCTCCATCTATCGCCGCCGGATGTCGAAGCTCTTCTTGTCGGGCTGGAGTTCCTTCAGGAGGTCGCGCATCTGCGCTTCGTCGATACGCCCTTGGATCCGACCGCTCTGGGCGAGCGCCGCCACCTGCTGTTTCACCTTCTCGCCGAACTCCGGCTTCGACATCGCGACCGCGTTGAGCCGCTGGCGCGCGCCGTCGGTCAGGTACTGCTTGAGCACGGCCTCCTGTTGGGCCTCGGCGCGTTCCTGGGCCTCCTGTTGGGCCTCGGCGTCGCCGCCGCCCTGCTGGCGGTCGCGGAGCTCCTCCATCTTCTTTTCTCGCAGTTCCTCCAGCCGTTCGTCGTCGGGGTTCTCGCTCATACGGACGCCTTCACGGTCCGCGCGAAAAACGATTTCGGAGGGGTCGGCGACGACCCGGGGGGACAAGCGCTCCGATGGGCCGCGACGGCCGGAGCGATGGCCGGCGGTCCGCGTCGCTTAAACGGCTCCTCGGCGTAGCCGCGGCCAATGAGCGAGTCGCGGGAGTTCTGTCCGCGGTGCGGCGATCCGGTGCCGGAGCGGCGCGAGCCGCTTCCCGGCGAGCCGCGCGGACGGGACGCGCTGCTGTGTGACGACTGCTACTTCGAGGACTTCGATCTCGTCGACGCCCCCGACCGGATCGAGGTGCTGGTCTGTTCCGGCTGCGGCGCGGTCCGCCGCGGCGAGTCGTGGCGTGACGTCGGCGCGCGCGATTACACCGACGTCGCCGTCGACGAGGTCGCGGCGGCGCTCGGCGTGCACGTCGACGCGACCGACGTCGAGTGGGGCGTCGAGCCCGAGCAGGTCGACGAGAACAACGTCCGGATGCACTGCCGCTTCTCGGGGGTCGTCCGGGGGACGCTCCGCTCCG
The DNA here is from genome assembly GCF_034497445.1 of Halorubrum sp. AD140. Classification (NCBI taxonomy): domain Archaea; kingdom Methanobacteriati; phylum Methanobacteriota; class Halobacteria; order Halobacteriales; family Haloferacaceae; genus Halorubrum; species Halorubrum sp. AD140. Next base: position 28,113 of record NZ_JAXRUU010000024.1, on the reverse strand, counting down.
CCGAGGCCACCGTTCCGGTGAAGATATCGCGGGGGACCTGCGACCGGTGCGGGCGGATCGCCGGCGGCTACTACGCCGGGATCGTGCAGGTTCGGGCGGACGACCGCGAGCTGACGCCCGAAGAGCGCGCCGAGGCGCTCGACATCGCCGAGTCGTACGTCGCGGATCAGGAGGCCGACGGCGACCGCGAGGCGTTCATCACGGAGGTGAAAGAGACGGACGACGGTCCGGACGTCAAGCTCTCCTCGAACCGGCTCGCGCAGAACGTCGCGACCCGGATCACCGACGCGCTGGGCGGGAGCTTCGAGTCGTACCCGACGCTCGTCACCGAGGACGGCGACGGCAACGAGGTGTACCGGGTGACGTTCGCGGTCCGGCTCCCCCGCTACGCGGAGGGCGAGATCGTCGACCCGGAGGACGGCGACGGTCCCGTGCTCGTCACCGGCGTCTCCGGACGGCTGCAGGGCGTCCGGCTCGCGACCGGCGAGGCGTACACCTCCGACTTCGAGGAGGGGGAGGCCCCGGACGCGACCCGGCTCGGAACGAGGAGCGACGCGGCGGAGACGACGGTGGTGACGGTGGAAGACGAGAACGCCATCCAGGTGCTCGACCCGGTCACCTACGAGGCGAAGACGGTGCCGAACCCCGACTTCGTCGACGACGACGCCGACAGCGTGCTCGCGTTCGAGCACGGGGGACGCGTTCACCTGGTCCCCGAGGAGTAGCGCCGCTCGCGGTCGTTCTGGGCCACCCGGAGCGGTCGCGCCGCTCGACTGTGTCGGAACCGCGGAGAGAACTGTCGGAGGGCCGTCGCGGTCAGTCGGAGAGGGCGGTCTGCTCGCCGCCCAGCGCGGCGGCGCGCTCGGAGTCGGTCACCTCGATGCCGCGGCGCTCGAGCTGATCGACGAACTCCGCCTCGCTGAGTCCGGCCTGTGCGGCCGCCTGCGGGAGTGTCAGCGTTCGGGCACCGTACAGCGTCAGCGCAGTCGCCAGCCCCTTCGTTGCCATATCACCAATAGGATCGTGAAGGTTTATGAAGGTTGCTAATTGATTGAGGTTCCTGATACACCTTATACGATATATATTGACGCGTGATCAGTCCGGCGGCGTATAACCACTACCGAGGACGGCCCGCAGGAATTATGCCGCTCTACGGCGCACGGGAGGTATGAACAGACAACAGCTCTTCGCGCTGTTTTTCGCGTTCCTCATGGTGAGCTCCATGGCCGCCTGGGGCATCTCGGTACTGTAACCGACGGAACGTCCGGCCGGCTCGACGCGTCGCTCAGCCGTCGCCCCAGACGTCCGAGAGCGGGTGGTTCTCGCGCCGGTCGGCGTCGGCCTCCGATCGGGTCCGGGTCGCGGCCTCGCCGCCACGCGCGCCCGTTCGGTCGTCGGCTCCGGAGCGGCCGGCGTCGGACGCGTCGGCTCCGTCACCGCCGGCGCCGCCGCGGTTCGCGGAGCGCCCCGCCCCGCCGGTTCTCCGCTCCCGCCTCGCCCGAGACGGACCGGCCGGCGCCGCGTCGATCCCGGCGAGCGCGGCGGCGGGGTCGAACTCGGGGAGTTCGGGGGTCGTCATCGCGTCGATCTGGTCGCGGAACCACGGCGGCGTGTCCGACTCCGCGCGGTCGAAGAGGTCCAGGAGCGAGTCGTCCGCGAGGTACGTCGCGCCGTAGTCGTCGGGCGCGCGGACGACGCGGCCGCACGCCTGGATCACGGTCCGCAGCGCGGTCCGGTGGTACCACGCCCACTGGTCGTCGGCGAGCCGGCGGGCGACGCGCGAGTCGTTCGTGTTCCGGTACGGCGCCTTACACACCACCTGCCAGCGGCAGCGGTCGCCCTTCAGGTCCAGCGCCTCCTCCATCTTCACGGAGACGAACACCTCGGGGTCGTCGCTCGCGCGCCACGCCGAGAGCTCCGCGTCCCTGTCGGCGCGCCCGTGCCGTCGAACCCGTGCGGCGACGCCGAACTCGCCCAGCAGCTCGGTGAGCCGCCCGGCGATGTCGTACGAGTGCGCGTGGATCAGCCCCTTCTCGTCGGGGTGTTCGGCCATGAGCCGGACGATCAGGCGGGCGATCTTCGGCACCGTCTCGTCGCGGTGCTCGTAGGTCATCGGTCCCCGCGTCACGTCGTACAGCGGCCGATGTTCGAGCGGGAACGTGTGCGGAACGTCGACGAGGGCGACGTCGGCCGGGTCGAGCCCGACACCGCGACAGAACGCCTCCTTCGAGAGGATGGTGGCCGAAAGCAGGGCGAACCGGTTCCCGCGGTCCCACACCGTGTGTCGGAGGTAGCGGGCGGGGTCCAGCGGCTTGATCGCCAGCGACGATCCCGCCCCGTCGGGCTGGTCGACGACCCACGTCGTGGGCGACTCCGGGTCGCGGTAGTCCTCTAAGAACCACCCCAGCTCGCTTATCAGCTCTCCCAGTCGGTCTCGGCGGGCCACCTCCTCGCGGTCGAGCTCGGGCCGGCCCGTCAGCTCGTCTTTCGCCCGCTTCGCCACGTCGCGCAGCGAGGCGACGAATCGGGCGGTGCGGTCGAGCGCGTCTTCTTCGGGACCGGCGTCGGTCTCGACGTCGGGGACGCTCACGTCGTCCCAGACGGGGACGCGGTCGGGCGAGAGCTCGATCGTCGCGTACATCTCCGCCCACTCGGCGAGCCCGTGGGCCTCGTCGATCACGACGACATCCCGTTTCCGGAACACCTCGGAGCCCGCTGTGCGCATGAAGTACGCCAACGTCAACGCGGCGTACCGGTTTCCGGAGGCGATCGCTCGGTCGGAGAAGTACGGACAGCGGTGTTTCACGGAGCAGTCGAACCCCCGCTGACGGACGCAGGGAGCGCGGTTGACGGGCGTGTCGTGCTCGCCGGGGAGGATGCAGTCGTAGTTCGATTTTCCTCGAATGACCGCCAGGTCGTCGAGCAGGTCGTCCGCCTCGACGTCGTCGATCTGCGACACCTGCGGCGTCGTGTAGTAGGCGCCCGTCGCCTCGCTCGGCGCCGTCTCGTCGACCGTCGCGGCCGCGCCCATCACCGCCCGCGCGAGCAGCGACTTGCCGCTGCCCGTCGGCGCGCGCACGAGGACGACCTCGTTGCCGGCGGCGAACGCGTCGCGGATGTCGGCGAGCGCCCGCTCCTGCGCGCCGCGGAAGCTCGGGGCGGGAAACTCGGCGGGGATCCGGTCGGGGTCCACAGGGGACTCTCGCGCCCTCCCGGGATTAAACCCTCGCGTTCCGCATCTGCCCGAAATGAACTCGAAACCACCGGACTGTTTATGAGGGTCCGGCGGGACCGTCGTGGCATGTACTGGCAGGAGGCGGAGCGGGCGTTCGCGGACGACGTCGTCGCCCGCGAGACGCTCCCGCGCACCTTCGAGCGGTCGGCCGAGAGAAACGCCGACCGGACCGCTCAGCGGTACAAGGGCGGTGTCTACGACCGCTCGCTCGTCTCGGATGGCGTCGTCCAGCCCGCGCCCGACGGCGAGTACGCCGGCATCACCTACGCCGAGATGCGCGGCGTCGTCCGGAACCTCGCCGCGGGCCTGCGCGAGATCGGCGTCGCCGACGACACCCGAGTCGCCCTGTACGCGGAGACGCGGATGGAGTGGGCCCAGACCGACTTCGCGGCGCTGGCCGCCGGCGCGGTCGTGACGACCGTGTACGCCTCCTCGTCGTCCGACCAGGTCAGGTACCTGCTGGAGGACCCGGGCGCGACCGTCGTCGTCGTCGAGGACCGAGACCTCCTCGAGGAGGTGCTCGCCGTCGCCGGCGACCTCTCGCACGACCTCGACGCGATCGTCTCGTTCGACGACGTGGACGCGGGCGGGATCGACTTCGGCGACGCGGTTGGCGGCGAGGACGCGGCAGGCGGCGACGGCCTCGCCCTCGGCGCCGACGACGTGTACACCCTCGGCGAGGTTCACGAGCTGGGCGCCGACGCCTTCGACGCGGACGCCTACGAGGGCTGGATCGACGCGGTCGACGTGGACGACCTCGCGAGCCTCATCTACACCTCCGGGACGACCGGGAAGCCGAAGGGCGTCCGGCTCACCCACGCGAACTTCCGCGACAACGTCTCGCAGTGTTACCGCCGCTTCGCCGACCGCCCGGACCGCGACCCGGGCGTGCCGGGGATCTCGGCCGAGTCGACCACCCTGTCCTTCCTCCCGCTCGCGCACGTCTTCGAGCGGATGGCCGGCCACTACATGATGTTCGCCGCGGGCGCGACGGTCGGGTACGCCGAGAGCCCGGACACCCTCCGCGAGGACTTCGGGCTCGTGCGGCCCACGACGACCACCAGCGTCCCGCGCGTCTACGAGAAGCTGTACGACGCGATCCGCGAGCAGGCGAGCGAGTCGTCGGTGAGAGAGCGCGTCTTCGAGTGGGCGGTCGGAGTGGGACGGGCCCACCACGAGGCCGACGACCCGGGCGCGCTGCTCGACGCGAAGCGGGCGGTCGCCGACAGGCTCGTCTTCTCGTCGGTCCGGGAGGCGCTCGGCGGCGACGTGGACTTCTTCATCTCCGGCGGCGGGTCGCTGTCCGCGGAGCTGTGCGCGCTGTACCACGGCATGGACCTGCCCATCCTGGAGGGGTACGGGCTCACGGAGACCTCGCCCGTGATCAGCGTCAACCCGCCCGAGGAGCCGGCGGTCGGCACCATCGGCCCGCCGGTGGTCGACACCGAGGTCGCGGTCGACGGGACGGTCGTCGGCGAGGAGGTCGCGGGCGTCTCCGGCGACGTGGGAGAGCTGCTCGTGCGCGGCCCGCAGGTGACCGACGGCTACTGGAACCGGCCGGAGGCGACCGCCGAGGCGTTCACCGAGCCCGACCGGCTCCCCGCGGACGCGACCGTCGCGGGCGCGCCCCCCGCCGACCGCGGCGGCGACCCCGACGAGCCGTGGTTCCGCACGGGGGACATCGTCCAGCTCCGCCCCGACGGGTACCTCGCGTTCCGCGAGCGCGCGAAGCAGCTGCTCGTGCTCTCGACCGGGAAGAACGTCGCGCCCGGGCCGATCGAAGACCGGTTCGCCGCCAACGAGTTCGTCGAGCAGTGCGTCGTGCTCGGCGACGGGCGAAAGTTCGTCTCCGCGCTGATCGTCCCCAACTTCGAGCGCGTCGACGCGTGGGCGGACGCGCGCGGCGTCGACCTCCCGGACGACCGGACGGCGATCTGCCGGGACGACCGCGTCCGCGAGCGGATCCGGGCGGAGGTCGACCGCGTGAACGAGGCGTTCGAGCCGTACGAGCGGATCAAGCGGTTCCGGCTGGTCCCCGAAGAGTTCACCGAGCAGAACGACCTCCTCACGCCGACGATGAAGAAGAAGCGGCGGAACATCCTCGACCGGTTCGCCGACGAGATAGACCTGATATACGAGGAGTAACCGTCGGGCAGCGTGGCGGTGCCGCCGGGCTCCGCGCCGGTGCCGTCGGGCTCGCCGACGTCGGCGAGTGGAGCGAACCGGTCAGCCGCTCTGCGGCGGGAGCAGCGACTCGAGCAGCTCCGACAGGTCCTCCCGGCGCGTCGTCTCGGTCTCGACCGACGCGCCGTCGGTTCCGAGCTCCTTGAAGCCCGTTCCGGTCGGTACGAGGACGACCGACTCGTCGGGGGCGATCTCCCCCCGCTCCGCGAGGCGTGCCACGCCCGCGAGGGTCGCCGCGGACGCCGGCTCGACACAGAAGCCGCCCTCGACGGCGAACTGGCGCTTCGCGGTCCGGATCTCGTCGTCCGTGACGGACACCACGGCGCCGTCGGTCTCCCGCACGCCGGCGAGCGCGCGGGCGCCGCTCGGCGGGTTCGGGTTCCCGATCGAGTGAGCGATCGTCTCGCCGGTCTCGTCGGGCGACATCGACGTCGGGTCCGTCGAGCCGTCCTCGAACGCCCGCGTGATCGGGTCGGCGGCGGCGGTCTGGACGAGACACAGGCGCGGTCGCTCCGCGAGCAGCCCCGCGGCCTCCAGGTCGCGGATCCCGCGCCAGATCCCCGAGGCGAACCCGCCGGAGCTCGCCGGCACCGCGATCACGTCGGGCGTCTCGGGAGCGAACGCCTCGCATATCTCGAACAGGGCCGTCTCGTACCCGCTGACCCGAGTCGGTGCGTCGCTGAGGAGGATCTCGATCGGGAGCCGCTCGGACAGGTCGAGCGCGTCCCCGTAGAGGGCGCCGTACTCGCCGCCGACCCGCACGACCGTCGGCTCGTACTGAGCGATGAGCGCCAGCCGCTCCGGCGCGATATCGCGCGGAACGAGCACGATACACTCCCGGTCGAGGCTGGTCGCGTGGGCGGCGGTGCTGATCGCCATGTTCCCGTACGACACCGTGCCGACGACGTCGTCGCCGGTCGCGACCGCGTGTGGGACCGCCACGGCGCTCCCCCGGTCCTTGTACGCGCCGGTCGGGTTCTCGCCCTCGTCTTTGACGTACACCCGACAGCCGGCCGCCTCGTCGAGACCGGCGCTCCTGACGAGCGGCGTCCCGCCCGCGGCGCGAGCGACCCCGTCCGGTCGGTCGACGGGAAGCAACGCCTCGTAGCGCCACATGCCGCCGCGGTCGCGGCAGTCGTCCCACGTGAACCCCGCCGGCCGCGCGTCGACCCAGAGCGGTTCCCCGCACGCGCACCGGACGCGGGCGTCGTCCTCGTACCGCTCACCGCACCGGTAACAGCTCACGGAGAGTGACATGACGACCCCTGCGACGCCCAGACGGGTATACGTTCTCGTCTCTCCGGCGCGGGGCGTCTCACGCCGACGACGGCGTCGACTCCGCGCCGTCGTCGCCCTCCACGGCGCCGCGCGCTCCGGTCGGCTCGCCGAACGCGTACACGGTGTTGTGTCCGGTCACCTCGACCTCCAGGAAGTCGCCCACGGCGACCCCGCGGTCGGTCGCGTTCTGGACGATCACCTGTCGGTACGCGGAGTCGCGGCACTTCACGGAGTCGCCGGTCCCCTCCTCGACGACGAGCACCTCGTACCGTTCGCCGACCATCGACTCGTACGCCTCACCGACGACCGTCATCTTCAGCTCCGACATCGCCTTCGAGCGCTCCTTCTTGACGGTCCCGCCGAGCCCCTTCATGTCGGCGGCGTCGGTGCCGGGGCGCTTCGAGAAGCGGGTGACGTTGATCTTCTCCGGGCGGACCTCCGCGAGGAGGTCCATCGACCGCTCGTGGTCGGCCTCGCTCTCCGTGGGGAAGCCGACGATGAAGTCGGTCGAGAGCGTCCAGTGGTCGAGCCGGTCGTCGAAGGCCGCCACGACCTCGCGGAACTCCTCGACGCGGTGCTGCCGGCGCATGTCCGCGAGCACGTCGTCGGAGCCGGACTGGACCGGCGCGTGGACGAAGTCGTACAGCTCCTCGTTCTCGGCGAACACGTCCGCGAGCGCCTCGCGGATCCCGTGGACCCCGCCGGGGTTCGCCATCCCGAGCCGCACCCGGAACTCGCCGTCGATGTCGCAGATGCGGTCGAGCAGCTCCGGGAGCTTTCGTTCGCCGTCGTCCCAGCCGTAGACGCCGGTGTCCTGTCCCGTGACGCGGATCTCCTTCGCGCCCGCGTGGACCAGCGCGCGGGCCTTCTCGACGTTCTCCTCGACGGACGGGGAGTCGACACGGCCGGTCGCGAACTTCGTGATGCAGTACGAGCAGTTGCTCATGCAGCCGCGGGCGATGGGGAGGATACCGATCACGCCGTCGAGGACCGGCTCGGCGTCGGGCGTGGTCGTCGGGCACTCGCCGTTGAGCGCGTACGTCGGCACCTCGTCCCAGTGGAGGATCTCGGCGTCGATCCCGGCCTCGCGGAAGGCGTCGCCCTGCGCGAGCGCCATGCAGCCGGTGACGACGAGGTCGGCCGCCGTCTCCTGGAGCTCCTCGGCGCGTCGGAGCATGTTCCGCTCCGTCTTCTCGACGACCGTGCAGGTGTTGAGGATGGCGACGTCGGCGTCCTCGGGTCCGTCGGCAGGCCGGTGCCCGCCGTCGCGGAGCGCGCGCTCGATCGCTCGGCTCTCGCCCCGGTTCGAACTACAGCCGTAGGTTTCGATGTGATACGTCGCCATCGAGTGTGTGTAGTAACCGACCCGCGGGCAAAAGGACGACGGATCGGGGTCGAATGCGCCACGCGCGCACGGTGGCTGTGGGATTCGAACCACGGTCGCTCCCGACCGGTCGCTCTCTGATTCGAACCACGCACGAGACGCCCGCGGCGCGGCGTGCGCCGCGCGCGTGCGATGGGTGCTGGGATTCGAACCCACGAGGCCTTCCGGCCACCTGCGTTCCAGGCAGGCACGTTCGTCCGCTCCGTCATCCCACCGAGCGAGCGGTCCCGACCGACCGCGGCGGGCCGCGAACGCGTGACGACGTTTCCTGACCGGCGAAGCGAGCGCCGACTCGCCTCAGTTCTCGTCGTCGACGAGCTCGAAGAGGCTCCCCCAGTTCTCGGTGTCTTCGCTCTCGGGAAGCAGGTCTCGGAGCTGGTAGAAGTCCGACTCGGGGACCTGCGACTGAACGACGTCCACGATCACCCGGGCGTGATAGGCCGCGTCGGCCGGGTCCGCCCCCTCTATCTCGCTCACTCGCTCGACGAACTCCTGCCAGTCGAAGCGCTGGCCGTGCTCGTGGACCGCGCCGGTCAGGTACCACTTGATCTCGAGGGGCAGCGAGGCGGCGAGGTCCTCCGCGTTCCCCTCGGGAATCCGCTGCCCGAGCGTCATGAGCGTCGCTCGGATCGCCCGAACCGTCTCGCCCGTCCCGGGCAGTTCGAGCCTGTGCTGTACTTCGCCGGTGAATTCGTCGAAGTTCATGAGCGTGTCCACTCGCCGAGAGGTTGTCAATAGACTTGAACGTTCCCACCGTCTGGAAACGAGCGACCGGCCCGTTCTCGTCGTCGGGGGACTAGGAACGGCCGGCCCCGGCGGGTCCTCAGACCGACCGCCGCCGCGTCACTGCGTCGATTCGTAGATCTCCACGCTCGAGGAAGCGCCGATCCGAGTCGCCCCCGCGGCCACCATCTCGAGGGCCTCCTCGAAGGTGGATATCCCGCCCGACGCCTTTATTTGCGTGTCCGGACCGGTCGCTTCCCGGATCGCCCGTATCTCCGCGGCGTCCGTCGGCCCGTCGTACCCGACGGCGGTCTTGACGAAGTCGGCGCCGCCCTCTTCGACGAGCGCGGCGGCCCGCCGTATCTCGGGCCGCGTCAGGGCGGGCGACTCGATGATGCACTTCAGCGTCTTCGCTCCGACCGCCTCTTTCACCGCTTCGACGTCGTCGACGACCGACTCCCGGTCGCCGTTCGCGAACGCGGTCCGGTTCATCACCATGTCGAACTCGTCGACGTGCCCGCGGAGCGCTTCGACTTCGCTCCGCTTGGCCGCCGAGTTCTGTATCCCGTAGGGGAACCCGATCACGGCGACGACGTTCGCGTCCCCGTCGAGCAGCTCGCTCGCGAGCGGCGCGTGGTACGGGACGACGACGGCCGAGCAGAACCCGTACTCGAGGACCTCCTCACAGAGGGTCCGGACCGCCGCTTCGGTCGCGGTCGGATCGACGTTCGTGTGGTCGAGAATCGACGCGATCCGTTCGGGGTCGTCTCGGAGCGTGTCTTCTAGTGACATGGTTCTCGACTCGCGTCCGAGATGGTAAGGATGTCGGCCGATCGAAACGTGTCGGTCCCTCGCCGGCCGCGGAGAGCTCGGAATCGATGAGGTGTCCCGTCACGCGTGATCCCGCCGTGACGACCTCGGCAGCGGTCTCGACGAGACCCGCGTTGCGGCCGTTCGCCCGGCCTCAGTCCTCGGCGACCGCGGCCGCCGTGGGCGCGTCTGCGTCGGGCTCAGCGGCGGCCTCGGGATCGGACTCCGTCGGGCGCTCGGACTCGGGGACCGGCGCGTACACCGACCGGCGGGCATCGCGGGGGCACAGCCCTTCCTCGACGAGTCCCACTTCGGTGAGCTTCTCCACCGCGAACCGGACGGTTCTGGTGGAGAGGCGGGTCTCCTCGGCGAGTCCGGTCTGGTCGAACCGGCCCTCCTCGTCGAGGACGTAGTACACCAGTTTGGCGCTCGGCGGGAGCGGCGCGAGCAGCTCGCGGGTACCTTCGTCCATGTCTCACGGAGACGGGCGAGCCGGGCATAACCGTGGCCCGGGTGTGCGCGACCCACGCACGTGACCCCGTCGTTTTATGTACCGTTACAGCCCGGACCAAGGCTCCGTCTCGCCCCGTCAGTCGTCGGTCCGGAACTCGAACCGCGCCCCGTCGCCGTCGTCGATCGCGAGCGTCCAGCCGTGTGCGGCCGCGACCTCGCGGACGATCGCGAGGCCGAACCCGGTTCCGTGGGGGTCGCCGGAGGTCCCGTACTCGATCGCCTCCTCGGGGTCGACGTCGAACCCGGTCCCGTCGTCCGCGACGTAGAAGCCGTCCGGGAGCGCGCCGACGGTGACGGTGATCGCCGGGGGATCGGCGGGCGTCGCCCGGCTGTCACTGGAACCGTGTTCCACGCTGTTCGTGAACAGGTTCTCCAGCAGCGTCCGGAGGCGCTCCGGGTCCGCCTCCACCGTGACCGACTCGTCTAGCACGTCGAGCGCGGCGGTCTCGGTGTCGACGGTCGCCCACGCGCGCCTCGCGGCGTCGCCGAGGTCGACGGGCTCGCGCTCGTCGACGGTCCGGCCCTGTCGGGCCAGCGCGAGGAGGTCGTCGATGAGCTCGGCCATCCGGTCGTGCGCGTCTTCGACGCGGTCGAGCTCCTCGTGCGCGCGATCTGCGTCGGCGCTCTCGCCGCCGACCCGCTCGCGGGCCAGTTCGAGCCGGCCGCTCGCGACGTTGAGCGGGTTTCGGAGGTCGTGAGAGACGAGCCCCGCGAACTTCTCCAGCCTGTCTATCTCCCGTTTCAGGGCGGCGTCGCGGTCGCGGAGCTGCGCCGTGCGCTCGGCGCCGTCCAGCGCAACCGTGACGTTCGCGCCGAGCACCCGCGCCAGCTGGACGGCGGTCTCGTCGAAAAACCCCGGTTCGCGCGAGCCGAACGGCATCACGCCGTGGTCGCCGAGCGGGACGACGAGCAGGCTCCGCAGGTCCCCGTAGCCGACGGCGGTGTCGACTGCGTCGAGGTCGTCGACGACGATCGGCTCGCCGGTCTCGAACGTCTCCCATATCCGACCGTCACCGGGGCCGAACGCCGGACGTTCGCCGAGCGCGGCGGTCGCCTCCTTGCTGATCGCGGTCGGCGACAGCTCCTCCGCGTCGGGGTCGTACAGGCGGACGGCGCTGTTCGGGAACTTCAGGATGTCGATGGCCGTACGGGCCGCGAGCGCGGCGATCTCCTCGCGGTCCTCGCCCCGGAACATCTCGCGGGTCGTCTCGTGGAGCCGCCGGAGCGTCCGCTCGATCCGCTTCTGTTCGCCGATGTCGGCGTACACGTTGTAGATGACCGTCTCCCCGGACCCGTCGACGGGGATCACGTTGAGGATGAAATCGCGGACTCCGTCGGTCGTCCGGCGGCGGACCTCGGTTCGAAGCGGCTCGTCCGCGTCGAGGACGGCCTCCGGGCTCACGGCCGCGTCGCCGTCGGGAACGATGGCCGCGCGGACCTCGTCGTACCCGTGTTCCGCCTCGGCGTACCCGAACGTCTCCCTGAACGCGTCGTTCGTGGCGTCGAGGCGGCGGTCGCCGCCGTCCACGGCCTCCGTCCGCGCGGCCGGCAGGGGCAGGTCCTCGAACAGCGCCGCCAGCCGATCGCGCTCCGCGCGGAGCGCGTTCTCCGTCTCGATCCGCTCGATCGCGTCCGCCGCGTGCGCGGCGAGCAGCTCCGCGAACTCCACGTCGCCGCCGTCGAACGCGGCGTACCCGTCGGAGACCGCCTGGAACACCCCGAACGAACCGATCGGAACGCTGATCGCGGAGCGGATGTCGTCGGCGACAGGGTCCGCCACCTCGTGCTCCTCGGTGACCGCCGCCCGGTCGGCGCTGCGATCGCCGGGCGCTGGTCCGCCGCAGTTCTCCGGGTCCTCCAGCTCGTTCGGGTCGGCCGGGTCGACGCTGAGGTTGTCGATCACCATCGTCCGCTCCTCGGCGGCCGTGGTCCCGACCACCCCCTCGCCGAGGGCGAACTCCCGCACCTCGTCTTCGGTGACGCTCTCGGAGAGGGAGGCGGGCACGAGACGGTCGCCGCGCCGTCTTGCGCTCACGCAGCGGTCGAACGCGAGGATCTCCTGTGCCGCGTCGACGACGCGGTCGAACACCTCGTCGACCGTCTCGGCGGCCGAGACCTCGGCCGCGAACTCGTGGATCGCGGTGACCTTCGCGTTCACCTCCCGGAGGTCTCGCTCGGCCCGCCGCCGGTCGAGGGCGTTCTCGACGCTGTTCGCGAGCATCTCGTACCGGTCCCGCCCGGCTCCCTTCTGGAGGTAGTCCGTCACCCCGGCGGAGATCGCCTCGCTCGCGATCTCCTCCGACCCCTTCCCCGTGAACAGCACGAAGGGGATCCCGGGATCGACCGCGCGGACCCGGGTGAGCAGTTCGAGCCCGTCGCGGCCGGGCATGTCGAAGTCGCTGACGACGCAGTCGACGCGCTCCGACTCCACCGCCGCGAGCGCGTCCTCGGGCGACGTCCGCGTGAGGGTCTCGACCCCGTCCACCAGCCGCGCGACGTGCGTCGCCGCGAGGTCGGCGGCGCCGGGCTCGTCGTCGACGAACAACACCCGCCGCGGACCGCCGCCGGCCGGCTCTGACCCACGGAAGAGCCCGCCCCTCGACCCCCCGCGGGCGTCCCCGGTACCGTGATCCATGGACACACCACACATCTCAGGAAGATTTACTTTTCGCTCCGATAGTCAGACGTGAGAACCGCGGTCGACGCCGGCGGGGCCGCCCCCGTCCCCCCGACGGACGCCCTACAGGAAGTCCTCGACGTGGTCGGCGACCTCCTCGGGGGTGTCGCCGACGGGGACGCCCGCGTCGTTGAGGGCGTCGATCTTCGACTGCGCCGTGCCCGTGCCGGAGCCGGAGACGATGGCGCCCGCGTGACCCATCCGCTTGCCCGGCGGGGCCGTTCGCCCGGCGATGAAGCCGGCGACCGGCGTGTCCATGTGCTCGCCGATGAACTTCGCCGCCTGCTCTTCGTCCTCGCCGCCGATCTCCCCGCACATCACGACGGCGTCGGTCTCCGGATCGGCCTCGAACGCCTCCAGGGCGTCGATGAAGGAGGTGCCGATGATCGGGTCGCCGCCGATGCCGATGGCAGTCGTCTGCCCGATCCCGCGCTCGGTGAGGTTGTCGACGACCTGGTAGGTGAGGGTGCCCGAGCGGGAGACGAGCCCGACGTTGCCGTCCGCGAAGATGTTGCCGGGGAGGATGCCGAGCTTCGCCTCGCCGGGCGTGATGATCCCGGGACAGTTCGGGCCGATGAGTCGGGTGTCGGTCTCGCTCAGTCGCTTGTTCACCTTCGCCATGTCCTGGGTCGGGATCCCCTCGGTGATCGCGACGACGAGGTCGAGGTCGGTGTCGAGCGCCTCGAAGACCGCGTCGGCGGCGAACGCCGGCGGCACGAAGACCACGGAGGCGTCGGCGTCCTCCGCCTCGACGGCCTCGTCGACGGTGTCGTAGACGGGGACGCCGTCGACCTCCTGGCCGCCCTTGCCGGGCACCGCGCCGGCGACGACGTTGGTGCCGTACTCGATCATCTGGCCGGCGTGGAACTTCCCTTCCCCGCCGGTGATACCCTGCACCACCACTCTGGTGTCATCGTCGACGAAAATACTCATTGGGTCACCTCCTCCGCGTTCTGCACCGCGCGCTGGACCGCGTCCTCCAGCGTCTCCTCGACCTCGATCAGGTCGGTGTTCAGGATCTCCATCCCCTCCTCGGCGTTGGTCCCCGCGAGCCGGACGACGACCGGCTTCGGGATCTCGTCGAACTCCGCGAGCGCCTCGTTGATCCCCTTCGCGACCTCGTCGCCGCGGGTGATCCCGCCGAAGATGTTGAACACGACGCTGTCGACGTTGGGGTCGGAAAAGACCATGTCGAGCGCCTGCGTGACGCGCTCGGCCTTCGCGCCGCCGCCGATGTCGAGGAAGTTGGCGGGCTCGCCGCCGTAGTAGTCGACCAGGTCGAGCGTCGTCATCACGAGTCCGGCGCCGTTGCCGATGATGCCGACGTTGCCCGAGAGCCGGACGTAGTCGAAGCCGTACTCGCCGGCCTTCCGCTCTAAGTCGTCCTCGTAGGACTCCTCGGCGAGCTCGGCGAGCTCGGGCTGACGGAACAGCGCGTCCTCGTCGATGTTCATCACGGCGTCGGCGGCGACGACGTCGCGGTCGCTCGTGATCATGACGGGGTTGACCTCGATCTCGGAGGCGTCGTTCGCCTCGTAGAGGTCGTACAGCGTCGAGAGGATCGACGCGACGTCGAGGGCGACGTCGGCGTCGACGCCGGCGTCGTACACGACCTTGCGGGCCTGGTACGGGTGGAGTCCGAACGCGGGGTCGACGTGCTCGCGCGCGATCGCGTCGGGGCTCTCCGCGGCGACCTCCTCGATGTTCACGCCGCCCTCGGTCGACACCATCAGGACCGGCCGGCCCTCGCCGCGGTCCATCGTGACGCCGACGTACAGCTCGTCCACGAAGTCGACGCCCTCCTCGACGAGCACCGAGTCGACGGTGTACCCCTTCAGGTCCATCCCGAGGATCTCATCGGCGTACTGTTCGGCCTCGTCGCGGTCGGTCGCGATCTTGATCCCGCCGGCCTTTCCGCGCCCACCGACGTGGACCTGCGCCTTGATCGCGGCCGGGTAGCCGATCTCGTCGACGGCGTCGAGCACACCCTCGACGGTCGTCGCGAGCCGGGAGTCCGGCACCGGGATCCCGGCGTCCGCGAAGATGGTCTTCGCCTGATGTTCGTGTAACTTCATCCGTGTTAATTGCCGACCGACGGCGGCTTAAATGGTGCCGATCCGCGCGAGCGACCGCGCTCCGGTCGACAACTCACTGTCGCTGGACGCCGACGAAGTAAGCGGGGTTGCTGCTCCAGCGTCGCTCGAAGACGGTTCGAAACTCGAAGGCGACCTCCCAGCCGCCGGCGTTCTCGAACCGGGTCCGCAGTTCGTCCGGCGTGAGGCCGTAGATCTCCCCCTCGCCGGCTCGGGCGTCGCCGAGGACGCAGTAGAGTCCGCCGGGTCGTACGACGTCGCCGAGGCCGGCGACGAACAGATCGCGCTCATGGTCTCCGAGGACGTGGAACATCGCGGAGTCGACGACGGTCTGGAACGAGAGACCGGCCGCTCGGAACCGCGAGAGGTCCAACGCGTCCCAGACGAGGAACTGCGCGGAGATCCGCCGCCAGCGAGCCTTCTCAGTGGCCTGTCGGATCGCCAGCGGCGAGAGGTCGACGCCGAGAACGTCGTAGCCTTGCCGGGCGAGTAGCAGCGACAGTTCGCCCGTCCCGCACCCGACATCGAGGACCGGACTCCGAACGAGTCCGGCGTCGAGAAGCCGGACGAAGGCCCGCTGCGGTCGGCCGATGTCCCAGTTCGGAACGCCGGCGTAGGCCGCGTCGTACACGTGGACCAGCGGTCGCTCGGGCGGCGTGACGGATCCGCTCATCCCTCGGCCCGTCGCCCGTTCGGCCCCGAGCGGTGATACGGCCCGGCGTTCACGAGGGACGCGTTTCCGACCGACATCAACGAGGTTTCGACCCGGACGCTACGTTCGGATCGAACGCCGCGGCGTGGTCGCGGACGAACTCCGAGAGCGAGCGCGGCGGGCGCCCGAGCACCCGCTCGGCGTCGTCGCTGACCCGACCGGCGAGGCCGAGGCGCGCGGTCGTGTAGATCACCGCCTGCGCGAGCGCGAACGACGGCGAGACGCCGCGGCGGACAGACGAGACGAGGAACTCGACGAGCCCCGGGTCGGCGTACGCGATCTCTCGGCCCAGCGCGTCCGAGAAGACCGCCGCGGCCTCGTCGTAGGTGAGCGCCTCGGGACCGGTCACGTCGTACGCGCGGTTCCGGTGTGCCGGGTCGACGAGCGCCTCGACGCCGACCGCGGCGACGTCCCTGGCGTCGACGAAACTGGTCTCGCCGTCGCCGGCCGGAACGAACAGTTCGTCGCGCTCGGCGACGTCCGACCGGTGGACCTCGGAGAAGTTCTGCATGAAGAAGGAGGCCCTGAGGAACGCGTACGAGAGCCCGCCCTCCTCGAGGTGTCGTTCGATGCGACGGTGGGGCAAGAGCGGGTTCTTCTCCGCGCCGAGCACCGAGAGGAAGACCGCGTGCTCGACGCCGACCCGCTCGGCCGCGTCGACGGCCGGCGTGACGTGCCGGTGGACGCGGGCCATCTCCGGCGGTCGGACCAGGAAGAGCGCGTCGACGCCCTCGAAGGCCGCGCCCCACGTCTCGGGCTTCTCGAAGTCGAACGCGACCGGCTCCACCGCCGCGGGCAGCGACCCGCGGGCCCGGTCGACGGACCGCACTCCGGCGCGGACCGCGACGTCGGCGTCGGTCGCCGCGTCGGCCTCTACGAGTTCCCGCGCGACGTGTCCGCCGACGGTCCCGGTCGCGCCGGTGACGAGTATCGACTTCGTCACCGGTCGGCCCTCCAGTAGACGAGCGCGCCGACCGCCGCCGCGGCGACGACCACGTGCATCGCCATGAGAAGGACGACGGCGAGCGGGGTCGCGGTCGGATCGACCGCGAGCAGCGCGAGGTCGGGAACGAACGAGACGAGCAGGACGCCGGCGGCCACCCGGACGAACACCCGTTCGGCGTCACCGAAGAACCGACCGAAGAGCCAGTAGACGACGGTCGCTCCGCCCGCCCCGACCGCCGACAGGAACGCGACGGGCGGGACAGTCAGCGCGCGGAAGTCGGGGGCGACAGCCAACGCCTCCGCGACGAATACGAGCGCCACGTTTGCGAGGACGGCGAGCGCGACGGCGAGCGCGCCCCGCACCGTGAGGGACGGCGACCGGGAAGCGGCGGGTGCGGCGTTCATCGCGCGTCCGCGATCTTCGGCATCTGGCCGACGTATCGGTCGTCCTCGAGGCAGTCGAGCACGAACTCCGCGACGTTCGCGCGAGCGGCGGTGTCGCCCATCCCCAACCGGAGCTCGGTCCCGTGTTCGAACTCGCCCGTGTGAGCGCCCTCGGTGAGCCGCGGGGCGCGGACGACGGTCCACCTGACGTCGCTGTCGCGGACCAGTTCGACGTGGTCGCGGGCGTCCTCGAGCGCCGCGCGGGCCAGCAGCTTCAACAGCGACTCCATGACCCGCCCGCCGAGCGACACCGACTCGCCCTCCTCGCGGACGCCCGCCCCGACCAGCGTCACGAGCCGGTCGACGCCGTGGTCGTCCATCGCGGCGAGCAGGTGGCGGCCGGCGACCGTCAGCAGGTCGTCGGGGCCGTCCGGCGTCTGCCCGAGGACGCTGGCGACGGCGTCGACCGGATCCCCGTCGCCGCCGACGGCCCGGTCGACGTCCGCGGCGTCGGTGACGTCGCCCTCGATCACGGTGACTCGGCCGTCGTCTCGAACCGTCGCCGGGAGCCCGCTCGGGTCCCGGGCGAGGGCGACGACCTCGTGTCCGCGTTCGAGCGCCTGTTCGACCAGCGGGCGCCCGGTTCGACCGGTCGCGCCGAAGACTGCGATGCGCATACCGCCGGTACGGACTCCGAGAGTAAATACGTGCGACTCCGATAGCGGGAGTTCCGAGCCCGCGCCGGTGCCTCGTGTTCGGCGGAATCGGCCCCGCCAGTCTCAGCCGTTGCCGGTCTCAGCCGTTGCCGGTCTCAGCCGTCGCCGGTCTCAGTCGTCGCCGGTCTCAGCCGTCGCCGATCTCAGTCGTCGCCGGTCTCAGCCGTCGCCGATCTCAGTCGTCGTCCCCGAGGATGACGCGGTGCGTCATCGCCTCGGGATCGAGCACCTCGTCGGCCTCCTCCTCGGTGAGGTACCCCTCGGCGACGGCGACCTCCCTGACGCTCTTGCCTTCCGCGAGCGCCTTCTTCGCCACCTTCGAGGCCTTGTCGTAGCCGATCGCGGGGTTCAGCGCAGTCGCCAGCGCCATCGACTGCTCGACGCGCGTCTCGCAGTGCTCCTCGTTGGCCTCCAGCTTCGCGACGAAGCGCTCGCCGAACGTCGCCGCGGCGTTCGAGAGCAGCTCGGCGGACTCGAGGAAGTTGTGCGCGATGACGGGCTTGTAGAGGTTCAGGTCGATCTCGCCGCGGGCGGCGCCGGCGGCGATCGCGGCGTCGTTGCCGACGACCTGCTTGTGGACCTGGTTCACCGACTCGGCGACGACCGGGTTGATCTTCCCGGGCATGATCGACGAGCCGGGCTGGTTCTCGGGCTGCTCGACCTCGCCGAGCCCGTTGCGGGGGCCCGAGGCCAGGAGCCGTAGGTCGTTGGCCATCTTGTTGAGGCTGCCGGCGACCGTCCGGAGCGCGCCGTGCGCCTCCGCCATCGCGTCGTGCGCCGCCTGCGCCTCGAAGTGGTTGTCGGCCTCGCGGAACGCCGTGTTCGTCTCGTCGGAGATGTACTCCGCCGCGAGCGCCGGAAAGTCGGGGTGGGTGTTGAGGCCGGTCCCGACTGCGGTGCCGCCCAGCGCGAGCTCGCGCAGGTTCGACTGCACGTCGGTCGCGCGGTCGATCCCCTTCGCGACCTGCGTCCGGTAGCCGCCGAACTCCTGGCCGAGCCGGATCGGGGTCGCGTCCTGGAGGTGCGTGCGGCCCGTCTTGACCACGCCGTCGAACGCGGCCTCCTTCGCCTCCAGCTCGGCGTGGAGCGTCTCGAGCGCGGGCACCAGGTCCTTCTCGACCGCCTCGAGCGCGGCGACGTGCATCGCGGTCGGGATCACGTCGTTGCTCGACTGCCCGTAGTTGACGTGGTCGTTCGGGTGGACGACGCGGTCGCCGATCTCCGCGCCGGCGATCTCGGCGGCGCGGTTGGCGATCACCTCGTTGGCGTTCATGTTCGAGGAGGTGCCCGAGCCGGTCTGGAACACGTCGACCGGGAACTGGTCGTCGTGGTCGCCGGCGATCACCTCGTCGGCGGCGGCGACGATCGCCTCCGCGGTGTCCGCCTCCAGCAGGTCGAGGTCGCGGTTCGCCTGCGCGGCCGCCTTCTTGACGACGCCGAGCGCGCGGATGAACCGCCGACTCATCGGGATCCCCGAGATCGGGAAGTTCTCGACGGCGCGCTGGGTCTGTGCGCCCCAGTAGGCGTCGGCCGGCACCTGCATCTCGCCGAGGCTGTCCTCCTCCGTGCGGTAGTCCTCGCCCATGCGCGACGCTTCCCGCGAGACGGTGTAAAAGGTATTGAATGCGGGTTGCCCCGCCGGGACGGCGGAAGACGCGACCGCGGTGCCGTGTCCGGTCAGTGCGCGACCGCGGTCGCGGCCGCCGGTCAGTACGCGATCAGCACGACCGCGGCGACGGCGGCGCCGACGCCGGCGACGTCGCTCGCGGCGACCGAGTCCCCGAGGAAGACGACGCCGAGGACGGCGGCGACGACGAAGTACAGCGCCGTGATCGTCGTCGCGATGCCCGCGGCGCCGGCCTCCAGCGCGGCGTAGTACGCGATCGCGCCGATCCCGGAGGCGACGCCCGCGATCGCCGCGATCCCGATCGCGGTCGGGTCGGTCCCGAGGACGGTCGTCCCCCGGTAGAGGATGTACAGACCGGCGACGCCGATGCCGACCGTGTACGAGACGACCATCGCCGCCTCCGGCGCCATCGACCGCGTCGCCACGTCCGCCAGTACCGCCCAGAACCCCCACGCGACCGCGCCGATGAGCGCGAGTCCGACGACGTGGTTCACCGGTCGGACCTCACTCCCCCTCGATCGGGAACAGCCCGGCCTCGCGCAGGTCCGACGCGAGGCGTCCGTCGCCGTACTCGGCGTACTCCTCGGGCGTGTACGTCTTGATCTCCAGCGCGTGAACCGATCGAGTCATGTGATCGCCGACGGCGTCGTACACGCGTCGGTGCTGGTCGACGAGTGACTCGCCCGCGAAGACGGGCGAGACCACGACCGCCGCGAAGTGCGCGTCTTCCTCCTCGTCGTCGTGCACGCGCGGCGCCGTCACGCGGGCGACGGCGTCAGGGATCCCCGCTTCGACGAGCGCTTCGACTTCGGCCGGCTCGATTGTCATACTCCGACTCGGGCCCGGCGCGGCAAAAAGCGACCGCATGGTCGCGTGGCGGCGACGGACCCTCGCGTGGCGGCCCCGAGCGGTCGCCTGGCCGCCGCGGGCGGTCACCGCCCGGGAGGTGGCGGCGCAAGCTTCTTTTCGCCGGTCCCGGTATCGGGAGACGAGCATGTCAGACGTTAACTTACGAGAGGAGCAGGAGCCCCTGAAACGCGAGTACGAAGAGAACCCGGACGCGGCCAAGATCACCCTGACCGCGACGGGAGCGGAGCAGGACGACGTGCGATCCTGCAGCGTCGACATCGGCCGCGCGATCTACGAGGCGGAGCTCCACGAGGGCGCGGGCGGTCCCGGCGCGGCGGCGTGCTCGGGCGACCTCCTGTTGGGCGCGCTGGCGGCCTGCTCGCAGCTGACCGCGCAGGCCGTCGCGGAGAACTTCGGCGTCGACGTCGACGTCAGCGTGGAGGCGAGCGGCGACCTCGACCTCCGCGGGACGCTCGGCATCGACGACGACGTCCGGGTCGGCTTCGAGGAGATACGCCTCGACGTCACCGTCGACGGCGACCTCGACGAGGACACCCGCGCGGCGCTTCAGAAGTACACCGAGCGGTACTGCGTGGTGCACCAGACGCTCGCGGACGCGCCCGAGCCGGAGACCACGTGGGAGTTCTCGTAGGGTGCCGCGATCCGACCCGCCTCACCGCTCGAAGACGAGCCCGTAGTGGAACGGCGGGAGGTCGACCTCGCGGGCGAGCCGCAGGTCGCTCGCGTCCTCGACCGCGCGCCGCGTCTCGTCGGGACCCGTCCGCAGCTCGGTCGGCGGTCCCCGCGGCTCGCCGCCGACCCTCGTCTCCTCGCGCGGCCGGTCGCGCCAGTTGACGACGACGAACCGCCCGTCGGGGGCGAGCGCGGCGGCGACGCCCGCGACGAACGCGGCCCGGTCGTCGATCCCGTGGAAGGCGTTCGCGAGCAGCGCGAGGTCGACCGGCTCGGGGAGGAGGACGTCGAGCTCTCTGGCGTCGCCGCGGATCGGGACGACGTTCTCGATCCCCTGCGCCTCCGCGAGCCCCGCCAGTTCCGCGAGCAGCGACTCGTCGAGGTCGACGGCGTAGACCGTCGCCGGACCGGCGATGCGCGCGGCCGGCAGGGCGAAGTAGCCGTTCCCGCAGCCGATCTCGGCGACGCGGTCGCCCGGTGTCACGCCGAGCCGCCTGAGGGTGTCGCCCGGCGTCGGCCAGATCCGTCCCCACCAGTCCCAGTCCGGCTGTCCCGTGTTCCGGAAGCGGTCCATGCGGAGCGTAGCGATCGGCCGGGCTTAGCGATTGGGGTCCTGCGCTTAGCGGTCTGGGTCCGCGCGACGCCGAACCCGAGAGCCGCCCGGCTCGCTCGACGCGCGAGTGGGAAGGGGTTTGTCGTCGGAGCCGAAACGACCCTCCCAGATGTCCCACCGGGACGACCTGCGCGAGGCGGCCGACGCCCTCGGCGGCTCCGTCGTCGTCTGCGGCCTCGGAGCCTACGCCGACCGGCTCGCCGGCTCGACGTTTCGAAACGCGCGGTACGCGCCGGTGGCGGAGCTCCTCGCCGAACCGACCGGTGCGTCGACCGAAGGGTCCACCGCGTCTCCGACCGCGGCGGTCGTCGTCGCCCTCGATCCCGAGGGTCTCGGCGAGTCGACCGAGAGCCTCCGCGCGCTCGCCGGGCTCGACGCCTTCACGGTCGCCGTCGTCCCATCGGGGACCGGCGCCGACGCGCTGTCGGCGGTTCGCGAGGCCGTCGACGCGGTGTTGCTCGCCGAGGGCGCCGACGTCGAGGCGGCGATCGGCTCGTTCCTCGCGACGGTCCAGGAGCCCGGCTTCGTCAACCTCGACCTCACCGACGCGGAGACGGTACTCTCTTCGGGCGTCGCGGCGCTGGGAACGGGGACCGCCGACCGCGATGCGCCGGCGAGCGCGGTCTCGAGGGCCTTCGACGGGCTCCCCGCCGGCATCGACGCGACCGACGCGAGCGCGGTGCTCGTCGACGTCGTCGTGGACCCGGCCACGAGCATCGCCGCCGCGACCGACGTGATCGCGGCGGTGCGCGAGCGGATCGGCGACGACGCCAACGTGATCTGGGGTGGTACGGTCGACGAGACGGCCGCCGACGCGCTCGCCGTCCGGCTCGTCGTCGCCGGCGTCCGTCACGCCCCGCCCCTCGCGGCGGGCGATCCCTGTCCGCGCTGTGGCGCGTCGCTGTCGACCTACCGGTTCGGCGCCAGCGAGACACTCTCGTGTGACGCCTGCGGCTACTCCGGGATCTCGATGCGACGCGACTGACTATCGATTCGACGCGACTGACTCGCGAACAGCGCGCGCCTGTCGCCGGTCACCGACGGGGCGCGGTCACCGTTGCGGATCCTCCGGCGCGCCACGCGGCTCGCGTTCCGGGGCGACCCCTCTCGGCAAGGCGGCCGCCTCGGCGCGATACAGCCGGAGCAGCTCCTCGAGCACGATCGCGTGGCGGTCGCTCGGGACGTACTGGTGGTCGATGAAGTCCTCGGCGTCGCTGACGTTCCCGCGGAGCGCGAGCTTCCTGACGAACGACACGGACTCGAAGAAGGGCGGGTGGTCTGCGTCGGCGTCGCCCCCGAGCTCTCGCTCCGCGCGCGGCATCACCTCCGCTTTGATGTCCTCGTAATCGATCGTCTCCGGCTCGTAGTCGTCGAGCACCTGATTCAGCACGTAGTCCGTCGAGAACCGGTAGAACTCGGATTTGCTCTCGAACTGCCCGCTCTCGACGAGCGATTCGATCTCGCCGATCACCGCCTCGGGAAACCGAACCGTACTCTTCACCATGCGTTCACGAGACACCCCCATCCGTATTACATTTTTGTCAGACGCTCGAATCGAATCGTCGCCTCTCGGAAACGACGTTCGGCGGGCGGATTACGGTGTACCCGTCGTACGGACCGACGGACGACGGACAACGGATCGTTGCTATATATCAATATCCAAGTTATAATATATAAATTATACTTTGGAAGAGACGCGGCTCTCCGGCGAGCGGCGTGCCGTCGTTCCACAGCCGGATGTGTTTTTCGACCATTTCATTTTTTCTGCCTAATTCTCCATAAAATAAGGACATTTTTAGTTTATAATACGTTTTATGTAAGGCATAGTCGTATCTTCCGTACACATCTGAGGTTACCCTCACCGATCTGGTGTAGTCGCTGCGATAACGATTCCCGTCCGGTACGACTTCACTTCCGCTCGATCTAGTGGGCGAATGGAGGCTTCGTCAGATGCGACACCGCAGAGATGACCCTGGCGCTCTCCCACTCGATTTCATATACTATTTACTATGATTCCGGTTTCATATCAGTAATATTTATTTATAAGGTAGTCTCGAGAGCGTCCCGACAGCGCCGTCTCGCGACGCGTCTCTCTCAGCGACGGCGGGCCGGGGCGCTCGCGAGACGCCCGTGATCGCCGAGTACCGTGATGACGGGTCCGAGGTCACGCGCGCATCTCACGTGGATAAAAGATAGATTTAACATCGTGAGTGTCGTTACCGGAACATATTGATGGATCAAGTCACGAAACCGGTCGTCCACGTCGACGTGCGGAACGTCGGCGGGATCGACGAGGCGTCGGTCGACCTCTCGAAGGGCGTCTCGATCCTGACCGGGCGAAACGCGACGAACCGGACATCCTTCCTTCAGGCGTTGATGGCCGGGCTCGGCAGCCGCCGGAGCTCGCTGAAGGCGGACGCAGAGGAGGGCGCCGTCACGCTCGAACTCGACGGCGAGACGTACACGCGGACGCTGACCCGTCGCGGCGACTCGGTCGCGTTCGGCGGCGATCCCTACCTCGACGACCCCGAGCTCGCGGACCTGTTCGCGTTCCTCCTGGAGAACAACGAGGCGCGCCGCGCGGTCGCCCGCGGGGACGACCTCCGGGAGATCATCATGCGGCCCATCGACACCGACGCGATCGACGCGGAGATCCGCGAGTGCAGGCGAAAACGCGACGAGCTCGAGGACGAGATCGAGCGGCTCGACGGCCTCGAGCGCGAGCTCTCCGACCTGGAGGCCGAGCGCCGCGAGACGGCCGACGAGCTGGAGGCGGCCGAATCGGAGCTGGAGTCGGTGCGAGCGGAGCTCGACGAGCTCGACTCCGGCGTGGAAGAGAGTCGGACGCGCAAGCGGGAGCTGGAGGAGGCGTTCCAGCGGGTCCGTGACGCGCGCTCCGACCTCGATGACCTCGAGTTCGACCTCGAGACGGAGCGCTCGACGCTCGCGGAGCTGGAGGCGGAACGCGAGGAGCTCCAGGAGACGATCGAGTCGGCGGACGAGCCCGACGAGAACCCGGACCGGCTCGCCGGTCGTATCGAGGAGCTGCGCCGCCGTCAGCGCGCGCTCGACGACACGATCAACGAGCTCGGCAGCGTCATCAGCTTCAACGAGGAGATACTGGAGGGATCGCCCCCGGCCGTCGACGGGGATCGAGTCGCGGCGGACACGGTCGTCGACGACCCGACGGACGCCCTGACCGCCGGCGACCGGACGGTGTGTTGGACCTGCGGCTCCGAGGTCGAGACCGACCAGATCGAGGCGACCATCGACCGGCTTCGGGGGCTTCGGTCGGACAAGCTCGACGAGCGCAACGAGGTCCGCACCGAGATCCAGGAGCTCACCGACGAGCAGTCCGCGATCCGCGAGACGCACCGCGAGATCGAGCGCGCCGAAGAGCGGCTCGACGCGGTCGAGTCGGAGATCGGCGAGACCGAGTCGCGCATCGCGGAGTTCGAAGAGCGGATCGAGGCGAAACGCGAGGAGATCGCGGAACTGGAGGCGGACGCCGAGTCGATCGAGACGGAGGGGTACGACGAGACGCTGGAGCTGTACCGCGAGGCGAACGGGATCGAGCTGCGGATCGAACGGCTCGAGGACGAGCTCGACGAGCTCGACGAAGCGATCGACGAGCGGGAGGCGGCGATCGACGAGCGGGAGGAGCTAGCGGCCGACCGCGAGGAGCTCGCAGAGCGGCTGACGGAGCTGCGCACGCGGGTCGACCGGATCGAGGAGGAGGCGGTCGAGGCGTTCAACCAGCACATGGCGACGGTGCTCGACATCCTGCAGTACGAGAACCTCGATCGGATCTGGATCGAGCGTCGGGAGACGGAGGTCCGCGAGGGGCGCCGGAAAGTGACGCGCACCAAATTCGAGTTACACATCGTGCGCTCGTCGTCGGACGGGACGGGCTACGAGGACGCGGTCGAGCACCTGTCGGAGAGCGAGCGAGAGGTGACGGGGCTGGTGTTCGCGCTCGCGGGGTACCTGGTTCACGACGTCCACGAGACGGTGCCGTTCGTGATCCTCGACTCGCTCGAAGCGATCGACTCGGACCGGATCGCGCGGGTGGTCGACTACTTCCGCGAACACGCGGAGTACCTCGTCGCCGCGCTGCTGCCCGAGGACGCCGCCGCGCTGCCCGAGAAGTACGCGTACGTCGAGCAGATAGACTGACCGGCCCTGGGCCCCCGGGTCGACTGCGGCTCGCTCCCCCTTCGAACGCTACAGAACGTTACATCGTTACATTTGTAATGGAAGCTCCCGAACGTCGGGTATGGCCGACGAGCGCGGGGGTTCGAACACGAAGGTCGCGCGGGTGATCGACGAGCGCGGCCTCGGCGGAATGGGCGCGACGCTGGAGGCCGCGTGGACCGGCGAGACGGGCGAACGAACGAGCCTGCGGGACCTAGCCGACGAGTTCAACGAGGCGGTGTTGGAGGCGGCGCTTCGAGACGCCGGCGTCGCGTCGCTCGCCGTGGAGGTGCCGAGTACGTACGAGGCGCTCCGGAGCGACGCCGGGTCGGAGGCGACGCGGGCGCGGCGTCGCCTCGAACGCGAGGGAGTCGACGTCGACGGACTGACCGGGGACTTCGTCACTCACCAGGCGATCCACACGTACCTCACGCGGGACCGCGGGGCGAGTCTCCCCGACGACGAGGGGCTCGCCGACCGAAAGGTCGAGACGATCGAGAAGCTGCAGGGGCGGATCTCCGCGGTCACCGAGTCGTCGCTCGCGTCGCTCGCGAACGCCGACGAGCTGGACCGGGACGACTACGACGTGCTCGTCGACGTCCGCGCCGTCTGTCCCAGCTGCGGAGCGGACGCGCCGGTCGGGGAACTCATCCGCCGAGGCGGCTGCGGCTGTGCGTCGGAGACGTCGGCGGACGACTGACTCGAGCGCGTCTCCCTCTCAGGCGGGCGCCCGATTCGAACTCGTCTCCGGGATCCGGGCGCGTCGAGGAAGACGTGTGGCCGTCACTCCCAAGCCGTCGGTCGCTCGTCGCCCGACTGTGATCGGTGAATCGAGCTCGACACGCCAAATATGTCGAAAAACGATATTGTGCGTTAAAATGATGTGTTATGCGCGACAGCCGGTACTCGGCGGAGCGGCTTCGACGGTACTCCGTGTCTAGACGGGCGAGAACCGTCCCGAACCGTAGCTATTGCCGAACTCGCGACGTATTACCCGAAACTGAACCGCCCGCGGCGACGACGGGTCTCGTGTTTTGTTAGTATCTGCCGATCTACACACAATCCGTCGTTATTATCGGATCATAATTCAAACATTATGTTCTATTCACCTGTATTTAGTGGTCTCTTCTGCAGATCCCCACGTCAGTATATGTGTCATATTACACAAAGATACGAATACTAATCAGAGTACTATTACTTTCGTTCTGTCACGCGTAGGGAGAGGGCGACGGCGCGGGTCGCGTCGCTCTCCCGTGGTCTCAGGGCGATGGCGGCGCTGACCGGTCGGCGGGTGCGCCGTCGTCCACGCGCTCGACCCACGTGTGCGCTGCGGACTCGGCCACCACGTGGTCCCCGAGCAGGGTATCACACTCCAGACACGACGCCTGGACGGCGACGTGCGGGCGACGGCAGCAGTGGTCGAGGTGCTCGACCGTGGTTTCGGTGGGCGAGTCGCACGCGGGACAGCGCTCGATTCGCAGCCGGAGTCCGGCCAAGACGTCACGTCGGTCGCCGGAGTCGACGTCGGTCCAGCCGTCGAGACGGTCGTCGAGCTCGGCCGCGAGCGCCACGTCCACGGCGACCGCCTCGGGCGAGACCCAGCGCTCGATCCCCTCGCCGTCGACCTCGAACGACGTCGGTCCGAGCGGCTCGACGTCGTCCGCGTGCAGCGCCCCGCGAACGTCGTCCGCGTCCGGCCCGTCCGTCTCGATGCGGTCGTGAACCTCCGTCCGGAACTCGTCGGTGAGCACGACGGCGTCGCCCGCCTCGGCCAGGACGCCCGCCCGCGACAGCGTCGACACGATCGCCTCGTCGTCGACCGACTCGAGCACAGGACGCGCGGAGTCGGCCTTGCCGAACGCTTCGAGAACCCGGTCGGGGAAGTAGCGGCGCGTGATCGCGGGCGTCCCGGGGACCAGGTAGCCGCGCAACGCAATCGCCCCGAGGGAGACGGCGAACACGCCGCCGCCGGTGCCGGCGGCGACGAAGGGTCCACCCGCGGCGAGCCCGCCGATCGCGGCCGCGACCGCGGCGACGACTGCGAGCGCGACGTTCAGCACCGTGCACGGCACACACCGATTCTCGCCCGTGTACTCCGGCCGCCGAAGCCGGTCCACCACGGCGTTCGAGTCGTTCATGTCCGGAGATACCCGCCGAGCGTGATAAACGTACGGCGCGTGGCCCGCGACGACTCGCAGCGCCTCGGCGGGCGTCTCTCGACCCAACAGCGTCGATGAGGCGGTCACGTGATGCCAACAATTAACATACAGAAGCGCTAACACGGCACCGTACACTGCCATGACTGAAATGGGCGGATACAGAGACCGAGTCGCACAGGTCGATCTCGGGGACGGAGCGGTCAACTATCAGGGGATCGACGACGAGGATGCGCAGAAATACATCGGGGCGCGCGGGCTCGGCGTGAGGTATCTCTTCGACGCCGGGCCGGACGTCGACCCGCTGGGACCGGACAACCGGCTCGC